>JAIRLK010000023.1 GCA_031259515.1 Treponema sp.
GTTTAAAACTGCGGTTTCGCACGTCATTTTGAAAAGTATCGTTAAACCTGCTTAATAAGGAGCCGGACATGTTGAAAATATTCACAAAATTTCTGTTTTTTATTACCTTTTGCCTTGTATGGGAACCGCTCTACGCGGCGGATAATTTGGAAGCGGCTATTGAACGGGAAGCCGCCTACATAGTCGAACGTTCGCCATCCGGATCGGTTGTGGCAATAGTGAATATTAAATCTGACAGCGATCTTTTATCCACGTATATTATAGAAAGAATACCCGACTATGTTGTCCACAACAATAAAAATATAACGTTTGTTGATCGCACCAGACTTGACTTGATACAAAAAGAGATTGATTTTCAATATTCAGGTGAAGTCAGCGATGAAACAATGGTCTCGATTGGAAAAAAAATAGGGGCGCAGATTATCGCAGCCGGTTCAGTTCTTGAGACAGGCGGCAGTTATTATAACTTTAATATTAAATTGATAAATGTCGAGACCGCGGTAATTTTGGGTTCAAACAGCGCGGGAATCATACACGATAATACTATGGAGGCATATTTACCCCATTCACAAGCCGCGCAAATTACCAAGGCGCAAGTGCAGGCAAAACAACAAAAAAGAGAGGCGGTTATTCAGACAGTTAAAAAATCGCTGGGTATATTTTCCAACGGTTTTTATTTGGGGTATTTGGGAGCGTTAAATACACCCATTGGAATTTCATTAGGCTGGACCAGGGAGAGTATTGCCTTCTTTATGGATAATACATTTGGCCCTCCCAATTTCAGCGGTTATGAAATTTCAGATGATTTAACCTACAATGGCAGTTCTATTACCGGTTCGGCGGGAAACAGCTACACCGATGAACGGGTAGACACCATGTTTCGCTGGGATTGCTTATTCGGCCTTAACATCAATATTGTAAAGACACTGCTTTGGGCGGATATAGGCGCCGGCTTTGAATACCGGCAGGAATATAAATTATATTCTGAAAATGACGCGGGTAGTACCGGGAAACTATGGATAAAAAATGGCAATGAGGATGAACGGCTCAAACTCGTAATATCAGCGGGTTTATTTGTAAAAATATGGTATTTTTATATTCAGGGAAAATACAAATATGTATTTGGCGAAGGTGTAGATTACAGCACCTATGGATTAAACCACCTCAGTTTAGGGCTGGGGTATGTGTGGAGAAAAAATTAAACTCGTTTTTCTGGGAAGACTCACCTCCCCCATTCATGTTCCCAACCCCAGCCGCCGCTTTTGCTCACATACACGCCGAAGCCGACGGTGGTATTGTCGCTGATCGTCCCGCCGGACATCGTGAATACGGCGCGGGGTATAGGAAATAAGGAGTATCCACGGATTACCGGGATTAACACGGATTTTCGTATCAGCCGTGTTCATTTAGTCTTGGCAGCCTGCTAGCAATCCTCAAACCGTATCCCTTCCCCCGCAGGGATGAAGCGCCGGGCTTTTCTCCCGATGATTCTCTCCGCCCAGGACGGGGGAAGTCCGGGGCGCAGGACTTTCTCGGTTCTGAGGATTCCCATCATGCCGGCCTCTATGACCTCTCCTTCGGCTATATCCCACAGGGCGTGGATGGACCGGTTGGTCCGCTCATAGTTCGCCTTTTCCGAAGGGGCCAGCCGTTTGATTCCGTCCCCGAGGACGGCGCGGACCAGATCTTCTCCCCGTTCGCGGGAATAGGCCGCAATTACTTCTTCCCGGCTCATGGCGGCGGCGCGGTTTACGGCCCTGGCCATGCGGGCGAAGGAAGCCGGCGGCAAGGCGATAGGGTCGTCCAGACCGGGATCGTCCCGGCTCATACAGAAATGCTTTTCTACGACGGCGGCCCCCATGGCGACGGCCAGGGCCGGCGTCAGTTCCGGGTCTGTACTGTGATCGCTTATTCCTACCGCCGTCCCGAACACCCCGCTAAGACTTTCCAGCGTCCTAAGGTTGTAATCCCTTTCGGGAGCGGGATAGGCGGTAACGCAGTGGAGGAGGCAGACCCCTTCGGGAGGGAAAAATGCCAGGGCCTCTTCGATATCCCCCAACTGAGAGACCCCGGTGGAAAGCAAGACGGGCAGGCCGTATCCGGCAATCTGCTTTACCAGGGCGGTGTAGTTGAGTTCAGGAGAGGCTATCTTTATGGCCTTGGGCTTTAGTTCCCAAAGTTCCCTGGCGCTGCGGGGGCCGAAGGGGGTACAAAGGAAAAGGAGCCCTTTGGATTCGGTGTAGGCCTTCATATCGGCATAGAATGAGGGAGGGACTTCCAGGCTTTTGAAGGTATCGTAGAGCCTGACCGGGCCGCCGGGCAAGGAGACTACCCCGGTATTGGGGTGGAGTATCTCGTCGGCGTAGACCATCTGGAATTTGACGCATCCCGCCCCGGCCAGAGCCGCCGCGTCCACAAGTTCCCGTGCCTTTACCGGGTCCGCCCCGTGGCTTGTACCAAGCTCCGCGATAATCAAGGGAAGGTCACGCTTCTTTGGGAAACCGCGTTTCCCACGATTCCCAGAAGAATAAACCGTTTCATCTATAATAAAATCCTTTCCCATACTGCCTTCTCCTTGTGCTTTCAGCCTTGCCATAAACTATAGGTTTTTTTGGCGGGAGAAGTCTCCCCCCGCTCCAGCCCTGCGGCGTCTTCCGCTGCCCCATGTGCGCAGATGGGAGACTTCCCCCTCTTTGATTTACTCGCTATACGGCGTATCTTCAGGACCCTCGTGTCAAGAGGATTGACATATTTTTTCTTCTTATGATATGTATAGGCAACGATAGAATCTGATGTTTTTTTAGTAAGGAGTTGTCATGTCCGGACACAGTAAATGGGCGACTATTAAACATGCGAAAGGAGCCGCTGACGCTAGGCGCGGCCAGATGTTCACAAAACTTATCAAAGAAATTTCCATTGCCGCCCGTATGAGCGGGGGTAATCCCGATGGAAATCCCCGGCTCAGGACCGCGATTCTCAAGGCCAGGGGCGCCAACATGCCTAAAGACAACATAGACCGGGCGATTAAGAAGGGTACCGGCGAACTTGAAGGGGTGAACTACGAAGAATTGACCTACGAAGCCTATGCCCCCGGCGGCGTAGCGGTCCTGATTGAAGTCCTTACGGACAACAAAAACCGGGCCGCCGCAGATGTGCGGAATATCCTGACCCGTGCCGGCGGTTCCCTGGCTACCGCAGGTTCGGTTTCCCGGCTTTTTACCCGCAAGGGTATCATCACCCTGGATGGGGAGAAGTACACCGAGGATCAGGTGCTGGAAGTCGCCTTGGAAGGGGGCGCCGAAGACGTAACCCTATCCGGCGGGGTCATCGAAGTTACCACCGCGCCTGAGGATTTCGAGCCGGTGGTAAACGCCCTGGAAGCCAAATCTCTGGAAACCACCAGCGCCGAGATCAGCATGATAGCCGAAGCGGAAGTTTCCCTTGACGCGGAGGGTACCGCCAAAGCCCTCAGACTTGTTGAAAAGCTGGAAGATAACGACGACGTTCAGAACGTCTACTCCAACGTGGCAATCCCTGAGGGCTTTGAGGCGGAGTAAGCTTACGGCTGTTTCCCCCGCCGAGAAGACAGCACGCTCCCGGCTTACCCGCCGGATCATAGGGGTGGACCCGGGACTGGCTTCTTCTGGCTGGGGGGTCATTGAATTCGATAATCTGCGGCTCCGGTACATTGCCCATGGTTGTATCGAAACTAAGGCGGACTGCCCCCGTGCGGAACGTCTTTTTTTTATCTACAGCCGTTTTTGCGCTGTTCTGGAAACCTACAAGCCCGATGAGTCTGCGGTGGAAACCCTTTATTTTGGCCGCAACGTAACCAGCGCCATTGCCGTGGCGGAAGCACGGGGAGTCCTTTCCCTGGCTCTGGCGCAACAAGGCATTGTAGTGGGTGAATACCCTCCCAACATCATAAAACAGGCGGTAATCGGCGGCGGGCAAGCGGACAAACGCCAGATTCAGGAGATGGTCCGCCTCCTTTTGGGACTGGATGCCGTTCCCGCTCCCGACCACGCCGCCGATGCCCTGGCTGCGGCTATCTGCCGCGCCCACCGTGGGCCGGCAGTATCCTAACCGCTCTTTATACCTTGTTATGCGCGAAGCGCAACAGGCTCTACGTTCTTATCAGTGAATTACGGATTTCATCATCACTAAAACCGGTTACCGGTTTTACCACCGCCCGGCGGCGTCCTTCATATACCGGTCAATGTACTCCTGTTTGATCCGCACAAGGTCTTCCGCAGGCAACGCGGAGAGGACGGACCAGCCCAAGTCCAGGGTATGCTCTATACTCCGGTTTTCCATTTCCCCCTGGGTGAGGAATTTCTGCTCAAAGGCCTCCCCAAACTTTAAGTACCGTTTGTCCCCCTCGGAAAGCTCCTCCTCCCCGATGATGGAGGCCAGGTTCCGTATCTGTTTCACTTTTGAGTAGGCGGCAAAAAGCTGACTCGATACGTCCTTGTGGTCTTCCCGTGTCATGCCGGCCCCTATGCCGTCCTTCATAAGCCGGGAAAGGCTCGGAAGGCCGGCTACCGGCGGGTAGACCCCCCGCTGGGTAAGTTCCCGGTCCAGGACTATCTGCCCCTCGGTGATGTACCCCGAAAGGTCCGGGATGGGGTGGCTGATGTCGTCATTCGGCATGGTAAGAATGGGAATCTGGGTGATAGACCCGGCGGACCCGGCGATCTTCCCCGCCCGTTCGTAGAGGGCGGCCAGGTCCGAATAGAGATAGCCCGGATACCCCTTGCGGCTGGGGACTTCGCCCCGGATAGAAGAAACTTCCCGCAGGGCCTCGCAGTAGTTGGTCATATCGGTCATGACGACGAGGACGTGCATGTTCTTCGTGTAGGCCAGGTACTCCGCCGCAGTAAGGGCGCACCGGGGCGCAACCAGACGTTCCAGAGAAGGGGCGTCGGCCAGGGACAGAAATACCGCCACGTTTGCCAGAACGCCCGAACGCTCAAAGTCATCCAGAAAGAACCGGGCCACGTCGTACTTGACGCCCATGGCGCAGAATACAATGACGAAGGATTCTTCGGCGGAGCGTATCTTAGCCTGGCGCACGATCTGAGCGGCCAGACGGTTATGAGGCAGGCCGTTCCCGGAAAAGATGGGGAGCTTCTGCCCCCGGATAAGGGTATTCATCCCGTCTATAGCGGAAACCCCGGTCTGGATAAAGTCCCGGGGATAGGTCCGGGCGTAGGGGTTAATGGGAAGACCGTTCACGTCCAGGCAGGTGGAGGAGATGATGTCCCCATAGCCGTCTATGGGTTCCCCCAAGCCGTTGAAGACGCGCCCCAAAAGGCCGGGCCCCACCCGGATTTCCATAGGTTTGCCTAAAAACTCCACCCGGCTGTCTTCGGCGGAAAGGCCGGCGTTACTCCCAAATATCTGGATGGCGGTCCAGTCCTCGCTCATGTCCACCACCCGGCCCAGGCGGCGGCCATCCGCCCGGTCGTACACCGCTACCACCTCGTTGAAACCCACGCTGCGGCTCCGCTCGGTGATGACCACCGGCCCTTCGATCCGGGCAAGCCCCCGGTATTCAACGCCCCTCATCGTAACCCTTCCTTCGCCCGATAGCTCCGCTCCAGTTCATCCAGCGCCTGGCGCATCTCCCGCTCAAAGTCCGTAAGAGCCGCAGCGGCATCCTGATTCGGCATTTCACTCTTGAGCCGGGAAAGCTTTTCCTTTATGGCCGCGCCGGTCTCGTCCCCGGTAAGGGTAACGATTTTGATGAGCGGCGCCCCGAGTTTGATGCAGACCAGGGAGCGCTCATAGAAGATCATGATGAGTTCCAGGAGCCTCACCTGTTTGGCCGGGACGCAGTACATATCTACTTCGTCAAAAGAATTCTGTTGCAAAAATCCGTCCTTGATGATCTCCGCCGCAAGGAGCACCAGCCGCTGATCATCCGGCAGGGCATCGGGGCCTATGAGCCTGACGATCTCCGCAAGACGCTGTTCCTTTTTAAGGAGGTCCAACGCCTGCCGGCGCACACCCGCCCAGAGGGGATTCACCTTTTCCCACCAGGGCTGCACCTCCTCGGCGTATTCGGAATAGCTGTCGATCCAGGAGATGGCCGGGTAATGCCGGGCGTTGGCCAGGTCCCGGTCCAGGGCCCAGAAACAGCGGATGAAGCGCTTGGTATGCTGGGTTACGGGCTCCGAGAAGTCGCCCCCCGGCGGGGACACGGCCCCGATGATGGAGACCGATCCTTCCGCGCCGGAAAGGGTCTTGACCCGGCCTGCCCGCTCGTAAAACTCGGCAAGCCTCGTGGGAAGATAGGCGGGAAAACCCTCCTCAGCGGGCATCTCCTCCATACGTCCGGAAAGTTCCCGCAAGGCCTCGGCCCAGCGGCTGGTGGAGTCCGCCATGATGGCCACATGAAAGCCCATGTCCCGGTAAAACTCAGCCAGGGTTACGCCGGTGTAAATCGATACCTCCCTGGCGGCTACAGGCATGTTGGAGGTATTGGCAATGAGGATGGTACGTTCCATGAGGGACCGCCCGCTCCGGGGGTCCGTAAGGCGCGGGAACTCGGTAAGCACGTCAGTCATCTCGTTTCCCCGTTCCCCGCAGCCTATGTAGATGATCACGTCCGCGTCGCACCATTTGGCCACCGCGTGTTGGGTCATAGTTTTGCCCGTACCAAAGCCTCCGGGTATGGCGGCGGTCCCGCCCTTGGACAGGGGGAAGAACACGTCGATGACCCGCTGCCCGGTAACCAGGGGCTGATCCGGGGAAAGCCGTTCCGCCACGGGCCGGGGGATACGGACGGGCCACCACTGGGCCAGCGGGATATCCTCTTCCGCATCGGTTTTGGCAATTACGGCATCGCAGGTATAGTTCCCTCCCGGCGCAAGTTCCGTGATACGGCTCCCCCTAATGCCGGGAGGAACCATGATGGTACAGACGATGCTCTCGGTTTCCTTTACCGTCCCCAGAGCCAAGCCGGGGAAGGCTTTTACCTCCTCCCCCTTTGCAAGCCTTTCCGCCGCTTCCCGGTTGGGGACAAACGGCCAGGGCCTGGCGGGATCCAGAGGGTCTCCCCGGGAACCGCTTTCCATGAAGGTCCCGCTTGCCTTGAACAGGGTTTCCAGGGGCCGCTGTATCCCGTCGTAGATGGTTCCGATAAGCCCCGGACCCAGGCGGGCTGAAAGAGGCCGTCCGGTAGAAGAAGCGGCGGCGCCTATCATAAGGCCCGTGTCATCCTCGTACACCTGAATCACCGCCTCTTCCCGTTCCAGGCGTATGATCTCCCCGGCGATGCGCTTCTCCCCCACTTCCACTACGTCGAAAAGCCCCGCCGCGCCAAGGCCGGAAGCATGGACTATAGGCCCGGAAATGCGCCGCACCCTGCCTTCAAGCATCCAGCGCCCCCTCTCCCAGAAGGGCGGCGGCAAGCTCCACCCGTTTATCCCGCAACAGGGTTTCCATCACGGCGTCTATGGAAACGGTGATCCGCGCCGCAAGGGTATCCACCACCAGGGCGGGGAAAACCCCCGGCGCTATACGCCGGTGTTCCCCGGCGGTTATTGCCCATGTACCATCGGGAAAAACCGCTTTAAGAAGCGACGCGGTTTCTTCCCCGCTGAGCCCCCGGACGGACGCCGTTCCCTCAAGTTTTGAAGAATCCAGTTCGCCGGCCCGTTTTTTGAGTTCCCTTTCCAACAGGGCAAGAAGCCGGGGCCGGGGAAGGCCGGCAACATACAAAGAAGCGGCATCTTGAAGAAGGGTTTCTATCTTTGCAAGCCGGGTCCGCCGTTTGTCCAGAGGGAGCCGGGCCATGATCTCGTTCCGGCTCGCTTCAAACCGGGCGGCATACTTATCCCGTATTCCCTTCAGATCGTCTTCGGTTTTCTTCTCCCACTTCTTCGTCCCGGAGGCTGCGGTTTCATCGGCTGTCTTGAGGATACGCTGGGCTTTACGCCGGGCATCCTCCAGAATCTCCCGGTCCAGAACTTCGGTTGACTGCAATTCTTCCATAAAAACCTACAATAAAACTAATTAAAGAGCTTCATTAATCGGGATTTTTAATCCACAATCGGGATTTTTAATCCACACGTACAACAGGCTCTTATACTTGGATACCGATGGCTTCCCTGATAGACTCCACCAGCGTTTTCCTGCCCTCAAGCCGTCCCATAGGACCAGGAATCTCCACAACCAGGGGATAGCACCCGGCAAGCTGCCACCGGATGAGGGTATCCCCCAGCCAGTCCGCGACTTCTTCGGTCAAGATGAGGACCCGGCAGGTCTCCAGATTGGGCAGCGCCGTCCCGGCGGTCTCGTCCCAGCCCTCGGTAATCTTACGGAACGCCGCAAGAGCATCCTCCGGCCCGAACACCGCCCTCCCGTCTATTCCGACAAAGTGGAAAGCGGTAACCAGTTCGAGATCGCCGATGAAAAAATAGTCCACCGGTCTAGAATATCAGGATGAGCAGGGCCACCAGGAATCCCCAGAGACAGATCCCTTCCGCAAGACCTGCATAGGGCAGGGCTTTTCCCGAAAGCTCGGGGTTCTCGCTCATAGCCCCCATGGCGGCGGCCCCGATCTGGCCCACCGCGATACCGCCGGCAATACAGGAAATGCCCACCGCCAGGGCTGCGGCAAAATACTTCCACACCACACTTCCCGACGCAGCTTCTACCGCCTGCCCTTCCCCCGCGGCTTCCTGGGCAAACAACACGGTACCGGAAGCTATACACAGAAAAAGAAGAACTGCCAATACAATTGGTTTCATGATTCCACTCCTTTACGAAACCGGAAGGGAGAAAATTTCACCCCGGTTTCGGTAAAAAACTTGCTGAAAAATTCGTAATATTGAAGACGTACTACCTGAATGGCGACGATCATTCCTTCAAGCATAATGATGACGGCGTTCCCGAAGATCATGACGATAAGGGCAAAAACCGGCCCCGGCGGCGCCTCCCCGACCATCTCCGAAAGGGTGAACACGATGAACGAGAGTACCGCATGGGAAAGGGCAAAGGCCCCTACCCGGAGGAAGCTCACGGTGTTGGAAATGTACGTCGAGGCGGTTTCCAGGACCTCCACAAACCCTTCCATAACAAACACCATGACGCCTTCCTCAAAGACAGGCCGCTTCCGGGCGATAATACGCCAGAGCATAGGGCCAAAAAAAACGCAGAATACCGGAACCCCAAGGCCGATGCCGTCAAACCAGGCGAAACGGCCGCCCAGGATGACGCGCACCGCGATAAAGATGGCGTACCAGAACAGGAGAAGTCCCGCAACCCCGGTTTTGGAAAAGAAAGCCTTCTCGTACCGCTTCATTAAACAGAGGTTGATGATGTTCACGACCAGACCGATAGAATTGAGGACTACCCCCACGGCAACGGTAAAACCGAAGAAATAAAAGAGTTTGGCAACGCTCCCCTTTTCGGGCATAAGGTGGAGGATACGCTCCGGCGGCTCCCCGGCCATGCCCGCCATACGCATGAAAAATCCCGTTACCGCCTGGGTAGGCCCGACAAGGAGTTCCTCGTTGGCGAATACCGCGCCGTTGAGGATGCCCATGATCATCGACGATATACTTACGGCGATCAAAGGGGATGAAAAATGCCTGAATCCCGAAAGGACTCTGGCGCCCCGTTTGGAAGTTAAAAGCCCCAACAACAAAAGCACGAATCCCTGGCCCAGGTCCCCAAACATGATCCCAAAGAGCAGGGTAAAAGAGAAGGCCACAAAGGGCGTGGGATCAATCGTGCCGTAGAGCGGAGCGCCGTAGGAGAACACCACGTTCTCAAATCCTTTGACAAAGGCCCCATGGGCCAGAGAAACGGGGACTTTTTCCCGTCCCTCACGGATTTCCGGAATTTCTTCGGGGTTAAAGGCCCTGACCGCCACCCTCCCCTCGCTAAGCTGTCCCAGTTCCGCCGCCAGCGCTTTTACCATGTCCGCGGGAATCCAGCCGGAGAGAACATAAACGCTTTGGGTTGCTTTGAGCTTCCCTTTCAGGCGTTCCACTTCCAGGGCCATAAGGTAGGAACCGGCCAGACGCCGCAAGGCCGGCCCATATTCTTCCCGCAAGACATTCTTTTCCTGGGCTATCTCCTCAAGCGCCTTGTCCATGCCGGCAAGCCGCTCCTCAAGCCCCGAAAGGAGTTCCGCCGGGATTCCCGTAAAGCCTTCCGGTATGGAGATGGGGGCAAAGGAAAGACGCTTAAGCTCCGAGTCCAGGGCAAAACGCCCCTTTCGGGAAGCCGCCGTCAGGACACGGTCACTGGGACCGCCGTCTTCCCCATGCCCCAGGGGGATAACCACCGCCCGGTCCGCAAGATTTTCCCGCAACGCATCCTGGCGCTTGGGATCAAGCCGTCCTACCCTCAGAGTCAGGTACGAAAGCTGGTCCAGGTCCGAAAAAGGGGCGTTAAGGTTCCCAAAGGCCCTGGCTTCGTTCAGGGTTTCTTCAACCTTCCGTTTCTCCTGATTCCCCTCGCTTTCTTTCGTGACCAAAGACGAAATGCCGTCGGCGATCTTCTCCGCCAAAAGGTCGTCCTTTTCCAGGGGAAGCACCGATGCTTCATCAGGTTCTTCGGGAAGCTCGATCCCCAGACAGGCCGCCGCAGACCTGACGGCCCCCAGCCGGTCCCGGATACGCTCGTAGTCCGCCGTATTCCGGGCCGGAGCGTCTATGCGGGGCGCTTCGTCTTCCGAAAGATGAATCAAAGCCCGGCGGCCCAGGAATTCTATGACCCGATCCGCATCCCGGTCCAGAATGGTAAGCTCTACCCTTTTCATTTTCCGGGGACGCATCATGGCTTGACCTCCAACAGGGCAAACACGTCGCGGCTTGTCATGCCCATACCAAGACCCTCAGCAAGGCTGGTCAAAAGATCCTCCTCAAACTGCTTCAGCTTGATGAAGCAGGCGGCGGTGTCTACGGAAAAAGGCCGCCGGTGAAAATAATGCCGGGCCAGATGATAGAGATGCCGGGAAGCCGCGTTCTGGAAATACCGGGGATCCGCAGTCCATGTATCGCTCCATCCAGGATTCAGAAACGCCGCCCGTTTCCAGGAAACCCAGGGACTATAGGTATCCAGAGGCAGTTCCAGCATAGCCTCGGCATCCGCCGCCAAAGAACGCCTGTTCCCGGTTCCGCTTTTGTGGGAGTGGGGATGGAATTCCAGATCAATAAGCCACTCCCGAACATCATCCCCGGACATGTGGTAATAGGTCCTAAGCCGCAGGGCCCAAACGACATTCCGCAGGGATATTTCCTCCGCAAGGATGGCTTCTATTCCATCCCGGTCCTGGCGTTTAAGCCGGTAAAGGGATTCCCAAAGCATAGTATAGTAGTGTTTATCCAGCTTAATCTGAAGAACTATCCCCGAATCTCCCTCCCTGGACGCCTGGGAAATGAGGGATTCAAATTCCGTACCGCTGACCATGGCCGCCATGTCCGGGTAGGCGCCGAATTTCACCACGCCGAAACGACCCAGGTT
Organism: Treponema sp.; assembly: GCA_031259515.1. Taxonomy (GTDB): domain Bacteria; phylum Spirochaetota; class Spirochaetia; order Treponematales; family Breznakiellaceae; genus JAIRLK01. Next base: position 11,485 of record JAIRLK010000023.1, read on the forward strand.
CGTAAACGTGAACGCCTTAGCCTCTTTCCCGGCAATGGCCGACAGGGCGGACTTGAGGTCTTCGTACTCATAACTCCTCAGAAGCCGGACGAGAAACTCCGGGGGCTGGGCGTAAGAATTTACCAGGGAGATGATTTGATTGACCGCGCTGTCCAGGATACGCCGCTCTAAATCTACCAGGAGTTCCCGTTCGGGAAGCTCACGGAAGGATTGGGGGAACACCAGCCGGTCAAGGTCGGTAAGGCGTCCCGCCGGCTCAAGGGCGGCGATCCGGGAGCCTACGAAAGACTTCCCAATGATGCCGCAGGCCTTGGCGTACACATACGCCCGTTCCCCCATCCGGGGCATCAAAAATCCCCTTCCAAACAGGCGTCGACCAGCTTACAAAAAGCGGCCCTATCAACCGGCATAGTTTCAAGGCTTTGACGGTATTCCTCAAGCTGCCGCCTGAAATCTTCTTTCGCTGCGGCCGCTTCCTTACCGTAGCGTTCTTCCAGAGCAGCGGTTTCCGCAAGGTACCGCTCCTCGTACCGGGAACGGTTCCGGTTTTCCGCTTCCGCAACGCGCCTGTCCGCTTCCGCCTGGGCGTCCGTTACCAGCGATAATGATTGGGCTTCAAGGTCGAGTAAATGCCGCAGAATATCCTGTTCAGTCATAGAGAACCCGCTTGCCTGTTCCAATCATACTACCCGCTCCAGTCAATTGATTAAAATATCTTCGTATTTCTTTATAATTCCGCAGGCATCCTGAGCGGTATTCTGAGCCAACAGATCCGTATAAAACTGGGGATTATCCAGAAGCTCCGCCAGACGTTTGAGCACTTTCAGGTGCTTTTCCGTATCCTTCTCGGGCGCGACAATCAAAAACAGGAGGTACACCGGCTTCCCGTCCAGGGCGTCGTACTCCACACCAGTTTTGGAAACCCCCAAAATGCCGTAAAGTTTATCCACTACGGGGGTTTTTCCATGAGGAATGGCGATCCCCTGGCGTATACCGGTAGACATCTTGGATTCTCTTTCCCGTATAGCCTCAAGAATCTCTTCCCGTGCGCTTATCCGCGCCGCGCGGCAAAAATAATCTACCAACTCCTCAAAAGCTTCTTCTTTGTCTTCCGCTTCCAAGCCGATCTTAATAAATTCTGGTCTGTATATTTCATTCAAGAACATGGGGAACATCCTCCACAGATACTAACTATCTGCCCGGCTTATTCAGATTCGGAAACTTCCGCTTCCGGCGTAGAGGTTTCATCCGCACCAGCCTCAGGCGCTCCGGCTTCAGGAACGGCGGCAGGCGCCGCAGCTTCGGGCGCTCCGGCTTCGGGAACCGCAGCAGGCGCCGCAGCCTCAGACGCTCCGGCTTCGGGAACCGCGGCAGGCGCCGCAACCTCAGACGCTCTGGTTTCGGGAACCGCGGCAGGCGCCGCAGCTTCGGACGTTACGGCTTCGGGAGCGGCTTCCGGCTCCGCAGTCTCAGGCGCTATTGCTTCGGGGAGAACAGCTTCGGGAGCCGTGGCTTCGGGAACCGCGGCATCCTCCAGCCACCAATCTTTGTTCGTGCCGGAAGAAGACTGCCTTCCCGCAGCTTCCACACCACTGTCCCCCGGAGACCGGTTAACCAGCGCGAGACCCAGACTAATAATAAGGAAAAGAGCCCCCAACAGCGACGTGGCCCTGGTCAATACGTTTCCGGAACGGGACCCAAAGGCCGATCCGCTGCCGCCGGCGAAGATTCCACCCAAACTATCCCCTTCCTCATTTTGAACCAATACCAGAAGAATCAGCAATACCGCAATGATCACAAAAAAAACCAACAGCAGAATACCGAGTACACCCATAAAAACTCCGTACCAAAAATTATATTCGTTATTGTACTGAAAGGAAAAAACTTATGCAACGGGATAACGGCAGGATTGCAATTCAAAGCGCCGGGCGGGATTCGGCGGGTATTCTGTCGGCTGATACCCCGATGTTTTATGGCTTGGGTGCAGGAACTGAGGCTGGATAGAGATCGGGAAGTTATCGCGGTGGATGGGAAAAGGATGAGGGGGAGTGTGGACAAACAGGGGGGAATCAAAGCGGCGCACAGGGTCAGCGCCTGGGCGATGGAGAACCGGATGGTGTTGGCCCGTGTGAAAACCGATGACAAGAGTAATGAGATCACCGCCAGTCCCGAAGTATTGAGGATGATAGCGCTGAAAGGGGCCATAGTAACGATAGATGCTGCGGACGTTAGTCCACAGGGGGGGGTCCGGGGGGTTGGAACTCCCGGACCCCCTGGGACTTAAACGCCGACTACGGAGGTAACCTCGGGGACTTCTTTCTTGAGGTAGTTTTCAATCCCCATTTTCAGCGTCATCTGGGCCATGGGGCAGCCGCCGCAAGCGCCGGTAAGCTTTACCGAAACCGTGCCGTCATCGGCAAGAGAAATAAATTCCACATCCCCGCCGTCAGCCTGGAGGGATGGCCGTACATTATCGAGCGCTGTCTTGACTTGTTCTTCAAGCATACTGATCTCCTTAATATATATAATGAAGCTGTTCCAAGACTCCCGGTGGGCGTTGATGGCAAAGCCCCGCAGCGGGGGAAGATTCCCTCCTTAACTTGTTGACCGGGCTTTTGGAACAACCTCATTTATAGTAATAATATAGAAGGAATGGGCGAATAACGGCAAGGCGTCCGCGGCGATACCGCGCCGTGCCGTAAGGGAGGTTACGATGTCAGTATGGTGGAAAGACCGGGTGGTTTATGAGATCTACCCCCGGAGTTTTCAGGATTCCAACGGCGACGGGATTGGGGATATTCCGGGGATCATCGCCCGGCTGGACTCGCTTGCGGATTTAGGGGCGGGGATCATCTGGCTGGCGCCGGTGTACCCCTCGCCGGACGCTGATAACGGATACGACATCCGCGATTACCGGGACATAGACCCCAAGTTCGGGACCCTGGCGGATATGGATACCCTGATTGCGGAGGCGGGAAAGCGGGACATCAAAATCATCATGGACCTGGTGATCAACCATACATCGGATGAGCATGAGTGGTTCCGGAAGAGCCGGGACCCGGCCAGCGAGTACCGGGATTACTATATCTGGAGGCCGCCTAAAGCAGGCGGGGGACTGCCGAATAACTGGCGGGGGTTCTTCGTGGAGGACGCCTGGGAGTTTGACCCGCGGAGCGGCGAGTATTATCTGCACCTGTTCCACAAGAAGCAGCCGGATTTGAACTACAAGAATCCTAAGGTGATTGAGGAGGTAAAGGGCATCCTGCGGTTCTGGCTGGACAAGGGGGTGGCGGGGTTCCGGTGCGACGTGATCAATGTGCTCTACAAGACGAGCCTTGCGGACGGAAAGAAGGGCGGGATTCTGCCGGGGATAGAGTGGTACAAGTGCCAGGAGGGGAACCACGAGATTCTGCGGGAACTCAGGCGGGACGTGCTGGACGCCTACGACTGCTTCACCGTGGGGGAATCGGTGATGGTGAACCTGGAGGAGGCGCGGCTTCTTTGCGGCGGGACCCGGCGTGAACTCGATATGATTTTCTCCTTTGATCATCTGGAGGTAGACCGGCGCACTGCCAAGTACATTCCCAAACGGTTCAAGGCGGCCAAGCTCCTTGAGGTACTGACCACGTGGCAGCGTGGTCTTGAGTGGAACGCGGTATACCTGGAGAACCATGACCAAAGCCGGATTGTGTCCCATTACGGCGACGACAAGGCGTACTGGGAACGAAGCGCCAAGCTGCTGGCGGTTCTGGAATTGACCTTGCGGGGGACGCCGTTCATTTACCAGGGACAGGAACTGGGGATGACGAACTTCGATTTTACGGGCTTTGATCAGGTGAACGATGTGGAGTCCCTTAACATGAACGCGCTCCTCACACGTTACCATGTCCCGGAGCGGCTCAGGTGGAAGTGGATCAGCGCCGCCTCCCGGGACAACGCCCGGACGCCTATGCAGTGGTCCGCCGGAGAAGGCGCGGGGTTCACCACGGGAAAGCCCTGGCTGGGGATCAACGGGAATCACCGGCGGATCAACTACGAATCCCAGGCGGCGGATCCCCATTCGGTACGGAACTTCTACAAGAAGCTCATCGCCCTGCGCTCCTCAAGCGAAACCTTAAAGTACGCGCCCTTCACGCCGCGCCACGCCCGCGGTCCGGTGATCGCCTATGACCGGGAGGGGGAAGACGAAGTTTGGACAACAATCCTCAACTTTTCGGGGAAACGGGCGGATCTGGCCGGGGCGCTGAGGGCAGCGGAAACCGGTCCGGACACGGGCTGCGCAATCGCCGTGTCCAATACCGGAAGGACGGCGCTGACCGGGCGGCTTGAGCCTTGGGAAGCGCTGGTAGTAACGCGCAAGAAGGCCCGGTTGCATCCAGATACGCATTTGGTCTTGGCAACCTGCTAGAATCGTGCCGGCGGCAGGCTGTACGCCGGCAATTCCACCACCTCCCGGTAGAGTTCCCGGTTAAGTATGGAGAGGATAAGGGTAGAGTCGGGGGGAAGCTGATACGGCAGGGTAAACTCACCGCCGGGGAATTCCACTTCCACCAGGAGCCGGCGTTCCCCGCCGGGGAGCAGGGCTTCAAGGCGTACCGGCAGGGGGTAGGGATTTTCCGGCAGGGTATACGCGAACAGGGCGAAGACCTCGCCGTTCAGAACCCCTTCTTCGGGGGCGGTTACCAGAATGGAAACAGGCCGCTTCTTGTCTATCACCGTCAGAGCCTGGGGGTCCTGGTAAACCGCTATTCCCGCCTGCTCATTCCCCCGGACCGGCCGTAATCCAAAGACAAAAGTGATCCCCTCTTGCCGGATCTGCTCTAGCGCCCCGGAAACCGTAAGGCCCACAAAGTCCGGTACAGTAACCATTGCGCGCTCAGGCCCCCGGCTGACCACGAATTCCAGCGTCGTCGGGCCGGAAACGGCGGTCCCCGGCGGGGGCTGCTGCTGGAGGATGGTTCCCGCCGGTTCGGAGGAGAACTCATACATGGGGGGCTCTTTCAGGGAAAAGAAGGGCTGCCCATCACCGGCGGCGCCGACGGTTGCGGCAAACAGGGTTTTCAGGTCCATCTTCACTTCGTCTAGGTCTCTGCCCCGGTAATTTTCCACCGTGTTGATCACCGTCCCCTGGCTTACCACCAGGCGGATACGGCGGCCCGCCTTGACGATAGTCCCCGGACGGGGGTCCTGCTCCAGAATGGTTCCTTTTTCCCTATTCGACTGGGAATACCTCAGTTGAATCCGGGGGTACAGTTCCTTGACCTGCAATTCCAACAGGGCGGCGGTAAGCTCTTTAGCCCGCACATCGGGAACCATAGTCTCCTCAGCCCCCCGCAGGGCGATGAAGAAGGCCGCGACGGCGGCTATCCCCATAAGACAGAGAAGGCCCAGGGCCAGGGAAATGAAGAACCTCAGACGGCCCGCAATGTATCCCTCAAGGGAATCCATATTAAAATTGTTAAATATCGACATATTACCTCTGGAAGGAATCAGGTTAACCGGGAACCGATAAAGCCCGGCGCGCCGTTTAAAAAAGAACGCCAATCCAGGGCTTTCCTGGTGCGGTACTGTAACGTTTCAACTGCGTAAACTCCCCTCCCCGTCTGTATCAATATACCCCGGCTTTTGTCTATGCCTACTACCGTCCCCGGCCGCGCCGCCGTCGGCGCCGAGCCCTCCCCTTCCCAGGGCCGGCCCTCCAGGATGTAGAGGTCCGCTTCCCCATGACGGGCCAGGCTGAGCGGCCAAGGCGTAAAGGCCCTGATCCGCGCGTCTATTTCCAGGGCGCCTGAGTTCCAGTCTATGCGCCCGTCTTCCTTGCTTAAAAGGCGGCAGTACACCGCATCCTCATGGTTCTGGGGAGTTCCAACGACCCTGCCTCCGGCAAACTCCCGGATAAGAGAAGCCAGCAGGACCGCGCTTTTTTGAGCCGCTATCCCGCTTAACGAGGCGGCGGTTTCCCGGCCTGTCAAGGGTAGCCGCTCCTGGACCAGGATGTCCCCGGCGTCCATCTGAAGGGCAATACGCTGTATGCTGATGCCCGTCTCGGCGTCCCGGTTCAGGATGGCCGCCTGAATAGGAGTAGGTCCCCGGTACCTGGGGAGCAGGGAGGGGTGTACGTTGATCCCTCCCAGGGGAAAAAGGCCCAGGAACTTGGGGCCGAAGATCCTTCCATAGGCGAAGGAGACCAGGAGGTCCGGTTTCAGGGCAGCGACCGCTTCCCGGACCTTCCCGTCGAGCTTCTCCGGTTTCAGAACCGCAATCGGGGACTTGCCCCGTTCACGCAGGGCCGCCGAGCGCGCCGCCGCGAGGGCTCCCACCTCGGTGGGTTCCGGCGTCCCGCGCCGTCCCTTAGGGGTATCCGGGTTGGTGATGACCCCCGCAACCACGCACACATCCCCCATGCCGGGGGCGAGCAGGGCTTCCAGCGCCGGCGCCGCTATTTCCGGGCTTCCCGCAAAGACCAGGCGCAACGGTATGTGCGTCCCCATCTAGGCCCGCCTCCTCCGCTCGAATTTCGTCAAAATCCTGTTCCGCTTGGGTGCGGAAATCCGGTCTATAAAGAGAACCCCCTCCAAGTGGTCGCATTCATGGAGTATCACCCGTGCCAGAATCCCCGAAGCCGCCAAGGTAAAGGGCCGCCCCCGCTCGTTCCAGGCCTGAACCCGTACCTGGGAAGGCCGGACCACATCGGCCCAAACGCCGGGTATGGAAAGGCACCCCTCCTCGTATTTAACCAGATCCTGAGAAGTTTCGATGATTGAGGGATTGATAAATACCCTGGGCTCGTCTCCGTCAACATGAACCACGAAGATCCGCTTCATAAGCCCTATCTGGGGCCCCGCGAGGCCGACCCCTTTGCCGTCATGCAGCGCCTCGATCATGGTCCCGGCTATTTTTTTATAGGCGGCGTCTATGGGCCGAATCAGCTCCGCCTTTTGCCGCAGCATCTCATTTCCAAGGGTTAATATATCCATATATGAGATATAGTACACAAAAAAAGGGCGCGGGGAAAGCTCCGTGGTACGCCGCCCCTCCAGACCCCCCGAAGGTATTGTCTTTTTATGATTCCGCGGTATACTACAGAGCAATAGAGGAGCGGATAATGATTAA
>JAIRLK010000006.1 GCA_031259515.1 Treponema sp.
GCTGGTGTTTACCGGTACCACCACGATGGCTTTTGCGCCCTTGGCGATAAGGTTATTTACCTGATCCTGCTGCTTAACCACGTCTTCCTGGGCGTCCTGGGTCTCGACGGTGTATTCCGCCTTATCGGCAAAGTAACCCTTGAACTGTTCCATGACATAACCCTGGAATGTGTCGTTAAAATTTGTACAGACATACCCGACCAGCGTTTTCCCGCTCTGCTGCCTTCCGGCGGCGAACAGGGTCCCCCCAATCAACAGAACCGCGAGGAACACACATACCATTCTTTTCATAATCAATCCTCCTCAAAAATTTTCAACGTCCACATACACAATATTTGCAAACGTTTTCAAGAAAATTATTGGTCAACTTTTCCGGTTTGTCAAGAAAAATTTTTTCCGTAAAAATTTTTTCCGTATGGGCATTTTGGCGGATCAGGGACTGAAAATCATCCCTCCATACGCAGAAATTTTCGTCCCCTTCAAAATTCTCTTGTATTTTAGTCATATTTACCCGAAAAACACCCGCCAAAAACTCCAAAAATCCTATTTTTGGCGGAAAAGCCGGGAGACGGCAATTCCCGCCCATCCGCCGGGCCTTCCCGGAGAGAAAGAATTTCAAAAAACGCAAAAAACCCTTTACAAATCACCCGGCCCGATTTACTATATTTTTATACTAAAAACGTTTGCAATGTCGAATCGGAAAAGACTTCCAGGAAAGAAGCTTTTCCCGCTACAGCACACGTCAAGGAGGATTATGAATGGCGGAACAGTTACGAATAGGCGTCATCGGCGCCGGACGGATAGGTAAAATCCACGCGGAAAATATAGCCCGTTTCATCCCCCAGGCCCGGCTTGAGGGGATCGCGGACATTAAGCTCTCGGCAGAGCAGGAAGCCTGGGCTAAGGCTCTGGGGGCCCGGATAATCTCCAAAGACCCCGGGGATATGCTGAAAGACCCGGAAATTCAGGGGGTGATCATTTGTAGTTCCACCGACACCCACGCGGATTTGACCATTGCCGCGGCCCAGGCGGGGAAACATATCTTCTGCGAAAAACCGGTGGACCTGACGCCCGCCAAAGTGCAGGGCGCCCTGGAGGCGGTTAAAAAAGCGGGGGTCAAACTGCAAATTGGTTTTAACCGCCGCTTCGATCATAACTTCGCCCGGATCAGGGAGCATACCCTGGCGGGAGGGATCGGCCAGGTACACCTGGTAAAAATCACCTCCCGGGACCCCGCGCCGCCGCCCCCGGCCTACGTGGCGGTCTCCGGCGGTATTTTCCTCGATATGATGATCCACGATTTTGACATGGCCCGTTTCCAGGCGGGGAGTGAAATTACCGAGGTTTACGCCGCCGGGGCGGTGTTGGTGGACCCGGAAATCGGCAAGGCCGGGGACGTGGATACCGCCCTGGTGACCCTGAAATTCGCCAACGGCGCCATTGGGGTTATCGACAATTCCCGGAAGGCGGTTTACGGTTACGATCAGCGGGTGGAGGTTTTCGGTTCCAAGGGCGCGGCGGTCGCGGAAAACGATCTTCCCAACACGGTAAAGCTCTACAGCGAGGCGGGGGTAACGGGGGAAAAACCCCTGTACTTCTTCCTGGAACGGTATAAGCAGGCTTTTATAGACGAAATGATAAGTTTCATCGCCGCGGTCCGGGATAACAAGCCGGCGGCGGTCACCGGGGAAGACGGCCTTGAGGATATGTACGCCGCCCTGGCGGCGGGGAAATCCCTGAAAGAAAAACGGCCCGTGGCGATCAGTGAAGTCCGGAATTAAGGCGGCGGAAAATGCAGTTTCATCACAAACCCCCTTTTAACAGCGGGTACACTCCCCTGTGCCCCCGGACCGGGGCCACGGCGGATATGCTGATGGATTTCGGGGTCATCGTCTTATCCCCAGGGGATCGCTACGAAAGCGATTCCGAAACCGATGAGCGGGTGTTTCTTCTGTCCCAGGGGTCCGCGGAATTATCCTGGGGGGGAGAAAAAAAAGAAGTCTCCCGCCCGGATTTGTTTGATTTTTCACCCTGGTGCCTTTCGGTTCCCGCCCGGTGTCCGGTGTCCGTCAAGGCCGGAAGCGGGGGAGCGGAGTTTTATTACGCCGCCACGGATAATCAGAAAAACATCGGCCCCAAACTTTTTTCCCCCGAAGAATGCCGGAACGAATTCCGGGGGGAGGGAACCATGCGGGAAACTTCCACCCGGATCGTACGGACCATTTTTGACGATACCAACCGGCCCGAGTCCAACCTGGTTATCGGGGAAGTCATCGGGGTGCCGGGGAAATGGTCCAGCTATCCCCCCCATCATCACCCCCAGCCGGAGATATACCATTACCGGTTTCTCCCCGAGCAGGGGTTCGGCTTTACCGCCATTGGAGAAACCCCCCGGATTATCAGAGACAAGGACACTATCCTCATTCGGGAGGGGGAAGTTCACCCCCACGTTACCGCGCCGGGATACGCCATGTGGTATCTCTGGGTAATCCGCCACATTGAAGGGGCCCACTACGGTCCCGCCACCAATACTCCCATTTTTGTAGAGGAACACAAGTGGGTTATGGGGGATGAAAGCAATATATGGGAACCGAAAAGATAACCAATATTCGGTTTATCGCCGCAGCGATGCCGCCGCTTTTTATAGGAGATTAAGTATGGGGAAAACAATACGGCTTACCATGGCCCAGGCGCTGCTCAAATTTTTGGATAATCAATATGTTGAAACGGACGGAGAGGAGATTAAATTCGTCACCGGGGTTTTCGGCATTTTCGGCCACGGGGTGGTGGTCGGCTTGGGCGAGGCCCTGGCGGCGGGGGACCACGGTCTGACCTTTTACCAGGCGAAAAATGAACAGGGGGCGGGCCACGCCGCCATGGGCTATGCGAAACAGAACAACCGCCTGCGTATGATGGCGGTGTGCAGTTCCATAGGCCCCGGCGCCCTCAACATGGTGCCCGCCGCGGCAACCGCCACGGTGAACCGGATTCCGGTCCTCTTCCTCCCCGGGGACGCCTTTGCCTGCCGCCAACCCGATCCGGTCCTCCAGCAGGTGGAGCTTCCCCACGATTATACCAATACCGCCAGCGATGCGTTCCGGGCGGTGAGCCGGTACTGGGACCGGGTAAACCGGCCGGAGCAGCTTATGACCGCCATGATCAACGCCTTCCGGGTGCTGACGGACCCCGCGGAAACCGGAGCGGTAACGGTGTCCCTGCCCCAGGACGTCCAGGGTGAAGCTTGGGACTACCCGGAAGAATTTCTCGCCAAACGGGTCCACTACATTGAGCGGCGGATTCCCACCCCGGCACAGATAGGCCGGGCCGCGGCGATGCTGAAGGCCGCGAAAAAGCCCCTGGTGATCTGCGGCGGGGGGGTCCGTTTTTCCGGCGCCGGAAAGGCCCTGGAAGACTTTTGTAAAACTTACCATATCCCCTTTGGGGAAACCCAGGCGGGCAAGGGCACGATCCTCTGGGACAACCCCTACAACCTTTCGGGGATAGGCAACACCGGAAGCCTGGCGGCCAATAAAATCGCCAAAGAGGCGGACCTTATTATCGCCGCAGGGACCCGGCTGGGGGATTTTACCACCTGTTCCAAATGGCTTTTCCAGAACCCCGCCGCCCGGATTATGGGCATCAACATCGCTCCCTTTGACGCGTACAAGATGAACGGCGAGCCCGTCATCGCCGACGCGAAACTCACCCTGGAATCCCTGGCCGGGGCTCTTTCGGGATACCGGTCCGAATGGGGGGACCGGATACAGGAAGTCCGGGATGAATGGAAGGCCGAAGTGGACCGGCTCTACAGCGAAAACGCCCCGGCGGGACCGGACGGCCCCCTCCTCTCCCAGGCCAGAGTATTGGGGGAACTGAATGACCGGCTCCTTCCCCCGGAAACCATCGTAGTGTCCGGTTCCGGGTCCATTCCCTCGGATATGCAGCGGGTCTGGCGGCCCCGGGTTCGGGACACTTACCACATGGAATACGGGTTCTCCTGCATGGGCTACGAAATCGCCGCGGCCCTGGGAACCAAAATCGCCCGGCCCGATACGGAGGTTGCCGCCATTGTGGGGGACGGGGCCTATACCATGCTCCACACGGAACTCCTTACTGCCGTTCAGGAGGGGAAGAAGATCATCGTGATGGTCCTGGACAACGCGGGCTTCCACTGTATCGACAACCTCCAGCACAGCCAGGGGATCGTCCATTTCGGGAATGAATGGAAAACCCGGGATGCCGGCGGCCGCCTGGAAGGAACGCCGGTATCGGTGGACTACGCGAAAAACGGCGAGAGCTGGGGGGCCCTGGGGCTCCGGGCCCGGACCCCGGAAGAACTGGCGGCGGCGGTAAAAGCAGCCCTGGCTTCAAAAAAATCCGTGGTCATCGACGTCAAGGTAAGCCCCAAAACCATGACCGGCGGCTATGAAAACTGGTGGCGGGTCGGCACCGCCCAGGTATCCGGCAATCCCGATGTGGCAGAGGCGGCGCGGGCCATGGCCGTGGAAGCGGCGAAAGCCCGGCAGTTTTAACAAGGACTAAGGAGGATATCAACTATATGAAAGAAAAAGAAAGCACAATCAAACTGGCCATCGCCCCCATCGGGTGGACCAATGACGATCTGCCCGAACTGGGAGGAGAGATTCCCTTTGAACAGTGCGTCAGCGAGATGGCCCTGGCGGGGTTTTCCGGCAGCGAAGTGGGGAACAAGTACCCAAAAGACCCCAAGGTTTTGAACAAGGCCCTGGAACTCCGGGGACTGACCATCTGCAACGCCTGGTTCAGCTCTTTTTTAACCACCAGGCCGTATAAAGAGGTGGAAAAGGAATTTATCAAACACCGGGATTTTCTCTACGCCGTGGGGGCCCGGGTTATAGGGGCGGCGGAACAGGGCCATTCCATCCAGGGGCAGGATAAGCCGGTCTTTGACGCGAAGCCGGTCTTTACCGGCGCGGAATGGAAAAACCTCTGCGAAGGCCTCAACAGGCTGGGGAAAAAGGCCGCCGAAAAGGACATGAAACTTACCTACCACCACCACATGGGAACGGGGGTACAAACCGCCGCCGAAATAGACCGGCTTATGGAAAACACGGACTCCGAACTTTTGGGGCTTCTCTACGACACGGGGCACCTGGTGTTTTCCGGGGAAGATTACCTCGGCGTCCTCGATAAATGGATGGGCCGTATCAGGCACGTTCACCTGAAGGATCTGCGGACCGCCGTTTACAAAAAAGCGGTAAAGGAAAAGTGGTCTTTTTTAAAGGCCGTGAAAGAAGGGGTCTTTACCGTTCCCGGCGACGGGAACATAGACTTCGCCCCCGTTTTCCGGGCCCTGAAAAAAGCGAAATATTCAGGCTGGTGGGTGGTGGAAGCGGAACAGGACCCCGCCAAAGCCAATCCCCTGGAGTATGCCATAAAGGCCCGGGCCTACATTAGGGAAAAAGCCGGCGTTTGACGGCGAACGGCGTTATGGACGACTTTGTTTTAACCATGGACAACATCACCAAATCCTTTTCCGGCAACGAGGTACTGCATGCGGCAGCCTTTAATCTGAAAGCGGGGGAAGTGCATGCCCTTATGGGAGAAAACGGTTCGGGAAAATCAACGCTGATGAAGATCCTCATGGGAATATACCACGGGGAAAAGGGTATCATCAGGCTTTTTGGGGAGGAACTGGTTTTTTCCAGCCCCGCCCAGGCCCTGGAGCATGGAATCGCCATGATACATCAGGAACTTTCCCCGGTGCTGGACATGGAGATATCGGAAAATATCTTTATAGGCAGGGAAATACGGGACTGGTCGGGACTTTTGGTGAACATCCGGGAAATGCGGCGCCGGGCGGCGGAGCATCTGGCCCAATTCGGCCTTGACATGGACCCCATGACCAAAATGCGGTCCCTCAGTGTCGGCCAGCGCCAGCTTATTGAGTGGGCCTTAAAAACCCACCGCCTATGGCGGTGGTCATGTACTGATGGCTATGCCATTAGAAAAGCGAGAAGGTTGAACGATGAGGATAGTAAAGGGCAACTTCATGCGGAAACGCAGCGGAAACAAATCTCAGCATGAAGTATAAACTGAACGGAAAGCGGCAGAAACTGGAAAGTGTTTTAGGCCCCTTTTAGGGGCCTTCCACTCAAGCCACCACCTTTGGTGGTGGTTGTTGACTACGAGGAGGTTTGTGATGGGTGAAACAAAGGGGAAAAGTCCCCTGCATACGATGACGTTAATGAGCCCTACGGAGTTTTGGAACGACTCATGTTCCGCATCGGAATTGTCCGGCGCCATTGAAAACGGTGCCACCGGAGGGACCAGCAATCCCACTATCGTGGGACAGGTTCTGAAAAAGGAGTTCGACACCTGGAAGCCCCGGATTGTTGATCTTATCGCGAAAAACCCCACCGCCACTGAGGATATTATCGCCTGGCGGATTATGGAAGAAATCACCGTTCATGCGGCGAAGCTGCTCAAGCCCATTTATGACAAAAACAACGGATGCAACGGACGGCTTTCGATTCAGACTAACGCCAAATTCTACCGGGACGCCAAGGCCATTGTGGAACAGGCCCTGTATTTTAATACCCTGTACCCCAACAACAACATCAAGCTGCCGGTTACCAAAGCCGGAGTGGAGGCTGTTGAGGAATTGTCCTACCAGGGGGTAAGCGTGAACGGCACGGTATCCTTTACCGTCCCTCAGGCCATCGCCGTGGCCGAGGCGGTGGAACGGGGCATGGAACGCCGTAAAAAAGAAGGGAAGGATGTTTCCACCATGAGCCCGGTCTGTACGATCATGGTGGGCCGCTTGGACGATTGGCTCAAAGTCATCATGAACAAAAAGGGCATTATCACCGAACCCGGTTACCTTGAATGGGCCGGGGTGGCGGCGGCAAAAAAGGCGTATCAGCTTTATAAGGAACGGGGATACCGGACCCGGCTCCTCAACGCGGCGTACCGTAATCATTACCACTGGTCCGAATTTATCGGCGGCGATATGTCCATGACGATTCCCTTTGAATGGCAGAAAAAATTCAACGCTTCCGATGTGGAAGTCAAAAACCGTATCAACGATCCGGTGGACCCGGCGATTATAGCGGAACTGGAAAAAAAGTTCCCCGATTTCCGGTGGGCCTATGACGAAAAAGGAATGAAACCGGAAGAGTTTGACAACTTCGGCGCCACCCGGCGGACCCTGCTGGCCTTTATCGGCAGTTACACGGAACTTGTGGGAGTGGTTCGAAGCATCATGATAACCGATCCCGACGCGAAAGGAGAATAAGGAGCATAACATGGGTGAACCAAAAACATTAAAGCCCTTTATCAACGGGCAGTTTGTGGAATCAAAAACGCAAAAATATACCGACGCCTATAACCCCAGTACCGGTGAAATAATCGCCAAAGTTCCCTGCTGTACCAAAGACGAGGTGGAGCGGGCCATCGCCGCGGCCAAGGCGGCCTTCCCAGGGTGGTCCGGCACGCCGGTTCTCAAACGGGTGCAGGTTCTGTATAAGCTGCGGGACCTTTTGGTGGAAAAGATGGACGAGCTTACCCACCTGGTGGCCCTGGAAAACGGGAAAGCCTGGGAAGAAGCGGCGGGGGATGTCCTGAAAGCCAAAGAGGGAACCGAGCAGGCCATCGCGGCCCCCTCCCTCTTAATGGGTGAAAGCCTCATGGACGCTTCAACCGGTTTCGACACGGTATTGTACCGGGAACCCGTGGGGGTCTTTGCCGGCATCGTTCCCTTTAACTTTCCCGCCATGATCCCCATGGGCTGGATGACCCCGATATGTATCGCCTGCGGCAACACCATTGTTATCAAGGCCGCCACCTTTACCCCACAGTCCTGCATGCGGATCGCGGAACTGTACAAAGAAGCCGGGCTCCCCGACGGGGTGATCAATATCGTGACCTGCTCCCGGAACGAGGCGGAACTGTTCCTCGAACACCCAGATATCCGGGGGGTGAGTTTTGTGGGATCCACTTCGGTGGGCCTCCATGTGTACGAGACGGCGGCCAAAAACGGCAAGCGGGTCCAGGCCCTCTGCGAAGCGAAAAATCACGCTCTGGTACTGGAAGACGCTCCCATTGAACGGACCGCTGCGGGTATCATCAACGCCGCCTTCGGCTGCGCCGGGGAACGGTGTATGGCCCTGCCGGTTATCGCGGTCCAGGAAAGCATCGCGGACAAACTGGCGGCGGCCATAGTGGAAAAGGCGAAAAACATCAAGGTAGGTCTGGCGTATGAAAAAACCACCGGCATGGGCCCGGTGGTAAACGCGGGGCACAAAAAGTTTGTGGAAGACTGGATACAAAAAGGCATAGACGAAGGGGCCAAGGTGATACTGGACGGCCGGAATTACAAAGTGCCGGGTTTTGAAAAGGGCTTTTACATTGGCCCCACGATTCTGGATCACGTAAAGCCCGGTATGACCGTGGGGGACAGTGAAGTATTCGGACCGGTTCTCTGCATAAAGCGGGTCAAGGATTTTAAGGAAGGGATTGCCTTGATGAACGCCAACCCCTTTGCCAACGGCTCGGTAATCTTTACCCAAAACGGCTATTACGCCCGGGAGTTCGCCCGGTACACCGACGGCGGCATGGTGGGAATCAACGTGGGGATTCCGGTTCCCGTGGGCATGTTCCCCTTCACCGGCCACAAACGGTCTTTCTTCGGCGACCTCCACTGCCTGGGCAAGGACGGCTACCGCTTCTACACCGAAACCAA
>JAIRLK010000098.1 GCA_031259515.1 Treponema sp.
CATTACCGTGTTCCTTGTTCCCCTGGGGGGTTAGTATAGGCCGTTTCGTACCGTTTCAAACGAAGCATATCCGGCGCTTGCTTAGAATATACCGCATTTCCGGGAAAAAACAATATCCCGCATAAAAAAATCAACAATTTTATCGTTAGGCCCTTTGAGCCGGGGCGGGCAGGGCGCTTTACATTTTTTCCGTTTTTTGTTAGGCTTTTTTCTCTTATTTGAGCAAAGTAACTCCGAAAGGAAGGCTATAAGGAAGGTTTATTATGTCACGGACGTGCGATATTTGTGGAAAGCATACGATCACCGGGAATTCGGTGAGCCACGCGAAAAACCATACCCGCCGTACCTGGAAGCCGAATCTGAAGAAGATAAAAACCGAGGTGGAGGGGACAACCGTTACGCTGAAGATCTGTACCCGCTGCCTTAAAAGTGATTTCATCACCAAGAAGGTTTAAGTTCCAGTTCCAGGCCGTCATACGCGGGCCCGATAAAAAAACCCGTTAATCCCCATTTTTCCTGGAAAATGCGGCAATATTCTTCAATTGCCCTGTGGCTGTTGTTATGAGCCAGGTGAGTTAGGTATATCCGCCGGGCTTGCAGGGCCAGGGCGGTTTCCAGGGCTTCGTTAAAGGAGAAGTGAGTCGGATGGGGATATTCTCTCAAGGCGCCGATAATGAGGATTTCGGGACGGGTTATCAGGGTGCAGGATCGGGAAGGAAGGGCGCTGACATCGGTCAGGTAGACTGCCGCGCCGGATGTTCCGGTCTCGGTGATTTTCCAGCCTAAGATGTCCAGAATGCCATGTTTTACCGGTATGGGGGTAACGGCGAGGCGGCCTATATGCAGGGGCCCGGCGGCTGCGCGGGGAAGGATGCGGGGCTTGCCGCCGCCCGGCTGGGTTTGCCGGAAAATGTATGAAAACCGTTCCTTCAATTCTTCAATGGTATGGCGATTCCCGTATACCGGGAGGGGGCTTTCCCAGGTGAGGGAACGCAGGTCGTCAAGGCCGTGGAGGTGGTCGGCGTGGGGATGGGTCAGAAGTACCGCGTCCAGGCGGGTAATTCCCGCTCTCAGGGCCTGGAGCCTGAATTCAGGGCCCGTGTCTATCACGAGCCGTTCCCCCGCGTCTCCCATGATGTAGAGGGAAGCCCGCATACGCTGGTCACGGGGGTCTGCGGACCGGCAAACCGGACAGTCGCAACCTATAGCCGGGACCCCGTTGGACGTACCGGATCCCAAGATGATGAGCCTCATGGAAGCAGTATACCCGAAACCGCCGGATTTACGGATACTTTCTTTTAAAAGCCTTAACCCTGGCGGAAGCGGTAACGGTTAAGGGGGAACGATCTCCCCGGCTCAAGTATTGATACCCCAGGCCGGCGATCATGGCGCCGTTATCCCCGCAGAATTCCAGGGGAGGAAAGACGCAGCGGATATCCTTCCGCTCCGCCAGACGGGACCGCAGAAGGGAATTGGCCGCGGCCCCGCCTCCCGCAACCACGGTGGCAAGCCCCGTATCCTCAATGGCCCGGAACAGGCTCCGCAGGAGTATTTCTATCGCGGTCTTCTGAAACGAAGCGGCGAAGTCCGCGGCTTCGTTTTCCCCTGACGCGGGTTTGACCCGGAACTGTTCCAACTGGTTTATCACCGCAGTCTTGAGCCCCGAATACGAAAGGTCGCAGCGGTGTGAAACGTCGTTTGTTGAAACGCCGTTCTTTTTATAGAGCTTCGGCATGGGGAAGCGGAAAGCGCCGCTGTCGCCGGTCTTTGCCAGTTTGTCTATCACCGCCCCTCCCGGATACCCGAAACCGTAGTGTTTGGCTACCTTGTCAAAGGCCTCGCCGAGGGCGTCGTCAATGGTGGTTCCCAGAACGGTGATGTCGTCGAAATTGTCCGCCCGGCAGATGATGCTGTGCCCTCCGGATACCAGGAGCCCCAGGAAAGGATAGGCCGCCGGTTCTTCCGTCCGGCCCGGGACGGCAAGACGGGAGGCGTACAGGTGGGCCAGCATGTGGTCCAGCGCGATAAAGGGAAGGTCCCGGGCCCAGGCAAAGGCTTTGGCAAAATTCAAGCCCACCAGCAGGGAACCCAGGAGCCCCGGCTGGGCGGCGGCGGCGACTCCGTCTATATCGCCGGGCTCCAGGCCGGCATCCGTCAGGGCCTTCCCAACTACATCCAGGATCCATTCCGTATGCATACGGCTTGCCAGTTCCGGAACCACCCCGTTATAGACCGCGTGTACGGGAATCTGGGTAGCCACCACGTTAGACAGAACTTCCCGCCCGTCCATGACCACCGCAGCCGCGCACTCATCACAGGAAGACTCAATCCCTAAAACTTTCATATAAAATCCTCATATAAGTAAAATCCTCATATAAGAGAGCTGGTTCCAAATGCCATACCGTATCATGGCGCGCCTCCGTCCTGTATAAGCTGTGAAGCGGTGGTCAGGGAATAACCCTGGCCGGTTAAATCCGGGTAGAGTTCCGTAAGAATCGCGGCCAGTTCCGGCGACCAGGTGTGGCCTATCATCACCGCAAACCCCGCAGCCTTGGCTTTCTCCAGCCCCTGGGAAACCGAGCGGAGCATGGCCTCCCGTTCCTGCTCGTTATCGAGGAACACATCCCGTTCCCCTATGGTCATGCCCAGACGCCGGGCCGCCTGGGGCGCCGCGGTATCCGCAATGGTCCGGGAATCCAGAAAAACAATCCCCCGCTCCCGGCACAGGGAAAGCACGGTTTCCATTATCCCCTCATCCAGGGTGATCCGCGACCCCTGATGGTTGTTCATCCCCGCCGCCGGCCCGATTTCATCCAGATTCCGCTCTATAACGGCCCGAACCTCTTCCCGGCTCATCCCCAGGTACACCGCTCCGGGGCCGGGATTCTGTCCTCCCAGGGCCTCCATGGGCTGGTGGAGAAACACCTCCTTCCCGGCGGCCCGAATCCGCCGCGCCGCCTCTGCCGAATGGGGCAGCCCCGGCAGAACCGCTATAGTCAGGGGACCGGGAAAACGCAGAAAAGGCTCCAGTTCCCGCAGGTTATTCCCGGCATCGTCAATGACAAAGACCAGGGTCCCCCGGCGTTCAGGCTCAGGCCGCGGGGGCTGTTCCACCGGGGCCGCAGGCGCGAACTGAGCCGGGGGAGGAGGCGCGGGCTGGGGCGGCTGTTCCACCGGGGCCGCGGGCGCAAACTGGGCCGGGGAAGGAGGCGCGGGCTGGGCCGGCTGTTCGGGCGGAACAGCCGACGCGGTCTCGGGGACAAGGGCGGGTTGGCGCCCGGCAGCTTCAGGTATGGACCGGGGAGAACACAGCATAAACAGAATCAAAACTACCAGAACGCTCGTGAAAATAAATATCCCGGTAAAAAACGCGATCCGAATTCCATCTTCCGGGGTCATCTGCCCGCCCCGCTTCCGTCTTTGGGAGGCGGTTTTTTTCTTTCTGACTGGCGCTGCTTTTTTGTGCGGAGACTTCTTCACCCGGTATAAGAATACCGATTCAACGGGGTCTTAATCAACCTGCTTTTTTTCTCATTTTTTGTTTGACAAACCGCGTAACCCGGCTGCATAATAATCTGGAAGTCAAAACCTGTATTGTAACGGGTTAGGCTCTGACTTACGCATATCCAGGTAGATGACTGGATTTAGGCCCCCATCCTGTTTCGGGTTAGGGGGCCTTTTTTTGCCTGCGGGATTCCGCCGCCGGTTAAATCGCTTCCTCCTGGACGGATTTCCGCTCACCGTGGTTATAGAGCCGGTTCCAAAACTGAAATTTTGGAACAGCCTCAACATATAGAAAATTTTATAAATACGGGCTATAATCTGTGCCTATTTTTGAACCGGAGGTTCGGCGAAGTTCCGGTTCGGCGAACCTCTGGTTCGAGAACAGGCTCATTGAATGATGAGTTACCGTTGGAAGCCATAGGGAAAGGGAAGATGTATGATTGAATACGTGAGGCCGGGCAACATTGATGACCGTACTTTGACCCGGGCGGCGGCGGTTTTGTCCGCAGGCGGCCTGCTGGCTTTGCCTTCAGATACCACCTGGATAATGGCCTGTTCGTTCAAGTCACGGGAAGGGATAAGAAGGCTCAGGCGGCTTTCGGGGGAACGGGACGAACGGCGCTTTACCCTGCTCTGTTCGGATATCTCTCAGTTTGGCGAATTCTGTTCCCTGGATAACAGCCGGTTCCGTGTCATCAAGCGGCTTGCGCCGGGGCCGTACGTGTTTATCCTGAAGACCCTGGCGGGAACGGGGAAGGCCCTGGGCTTGCGCCGTCCGGAGTTGGGAGTCCGCATACCAAACCACCCGGTTCCTCTGGGGGTGATCAAAACCAGCGGGGCGCCTCTTTATTCCATCACGGCGAAGCGGAGCATGAAGGCCGGAGAAACGGACGAATTCCGGGGGAATGAACCGGAGGAAGGCGGAGAGGAGGCGGAATTTCCCCGTATCCCGGAGGAGGACCTTTTCGAGAGCGCCTGGGAGCTTGAAGGGATAGAGAACCTGGACCTTATCCTTGACGGCGGCGAGGATCTGACTCGCACGTTTTCCACCATTCTTGATATGACCGGTGACGAAATCCGGGCGCTGCGCAGAGGAGCGGGTCCCTGGCCGGTGTAAGGATAGAACGGCTGGGATAAGGCGTATATGGCAACGCACTGGGTTCGGGTTGTATTCAAGCGAAGGCTTTTTGTTATCGCTATACTGCTTGCTCAAATAGGGTTTGTACTTTTTTTAATCGCGGGATCCAGCATAATTTTCAGGTACGTCAATCTGGTATTCAGTGTTTTAAGCATACTGGTATGCCTGCATATCATCAATAAAAAAGAAAAAGCCGCGTATAAATTAACGTGGATTTTCATGATTATGATCTTCCCCATATTCGGGGGGGTCATGTATATCTTTTTCTATTCCCAGTCAAATTCCAAAAAGCTGCGCAAGGCTGTCCAGGCTGGAGACCGTTATTGGCGTCCCTTTAATCTGCTTACCGGAGATATTCTGCCGGTTTTGAAGCGCGGCAAGGAAGACTGTCTGTCCCAGGTGCGGTATCTCCAGGAATACGCAGGCTTCCCGGTCTTCCGTCATACCCGGACCGAATATTTCGCTTCCGGGGAGGCTTTCTTTGAGCGTCTGCTTCAGGAACTGGAACAAGCGGAACGGTACATCTTCATGGAGTTCTTCATTATCCGCCAGGGAAAGATGCTGAATCCCATCCTGGAGATCCTGGAAGGTAAGGCAAAACAGGGATTGGATGTCCGGTTCATTTATGATGATTTGGGATGCTTCATGTCCCTGCCGACGGATTTCAAACAATCCCTGGAAGCGCGGGGCATCCACTGTTTTGTCTTTAATCCCTTCAAGCCCATTCTGACTTCTCATCAGAATAACCGGGATCACCGGAAGATCGTTTCCATTGACGGCAAGATCGCCTTTACCGGGGGGATAAACCTGGCGGACGAGTACATCAACGCCTACGAAAAGTACGGTCACTGGAAAGACGCGGCGCTCATGGTCGAAGGGGAAGCGGCCTGGTCCATGACCCTCATCTTCCTGCACATGTGGAACCTGGGAAAGGAGAAGCAGGACGATCCCCTGCGGTTCTACCCCTGGAAGGATGTTCCCTGTACCGTACCTTCAGACGGTTATGTACTGCCCTACGCCGATAGTCCTATAGATGACGAAAACGTGGGAGAGCATGTGTATATACAGATCATCAACAACGCCAAAGAGTACGTGTATATCAACACGCCCTACCTTGTGGTGGACGATAACCTTCTTTCCGCCCTGACGCTGGCGGCAAAAAGCGGCGTTGATGTCCGCATCATTACTCCTCACCGCTGGGACAAATGGGTGGTAGCCATCACTTCCCGGTCTTACTACCGGCAACTGGTCATGGCGGGCGTCAAGATTTACGAATATTCAAACGGTTTTAACCACTCCAAGACCTTTGTCTCCGACGACAAAGTCGCTACCGTCGGCACTACCAACCTGGATTTTCGCAGCCTCTACCTTCATTTTGAATGCGGGGTTTGGATATACAAGAGCCGGACCGTCCAGGCGGTTAAAGAAGATTTCCTCAACACCATTCCGGCCTGCCACCGCATAACGCTGGCCGACTGCGCCCGCAACGCCTTCCAGCGGCTGCTTCAGGACGTGCTGCGGGTATTCGCTCCCCTGATGTAGCGGGTTCGCTTCCCGCATAAATAGACGTCAGCAATTTAACATTTACTTCGATTTAATTTAGCATTTACCTCGTTCCATGCCTCATTATGGCTTGTTTTTTCGTAATGTTAAATTACAGAAGAATAGCAGGTTACTTGACATGCCTGTAAATGGCGGTATGATAGTTCTGGTGGTGGAGAAAAATATATTAATGATGAATTTGAATCTAATTCCCATGCCGGCGTCTATACGGTTTATGGAGGGCGCTTTTCATTGCGCGGGGCTGCCGAAGATTGACGGGGACCCCTGGTTTAAGACGGAAACGGCGGTTTTTTGCGGGCAAATGCGGATGGTCTTCCCCCAGGAAGACTCCGGCGTATACATCGCTCTAAAACGGATGCCGCAAGCGGAAAAGCGGGAGTATTACAAACTGACGATCCGGCCCGAGGGCATCACGGTCGAAGCCGCGGATGAGGCCGGCGCGTATCACGGGCTTCAGACGCTGCGCCAGCTTTTCATGACCATGGATGCAGAGGGGCTTCCCTGCGCGGTCATCGAAGATTATCCCCAATTCCCCTGGCGCGGTTTAATGCTTGATTGTTCGCGGAATTTTTTTACCGTCGAATTTATCAAAAAGCTCATTGACGCCCTTTCTATGCATCATCTCAACAAATTCCATTGGCATCTCAGCGATGATCAGGGATGGCGGCTGCCGGTTGAAAAATACCCGCTGCTTACCGAAATCGGTTCAAAACGCCGCGACAGCCGGCTGATCCGTGACGTCTATCGCGGTGGTTTTTATACGGCCGCTGAAATTGAGGACCTCATCGCCTGGGCCGCCGCCCGCCATGTGGAGGTAGTCCCGGAGATCGACCTGCCTGGTCATACGTCGTCCGTACTTGCCGCGTATCCCGGATTAGGCTGTACCGGCGGACCCTACCGGGTGGAAGAGCGGTTTGGCGTATTTGACGACATACTCTGCGCGGGAAACGACGGCCTTTGGGACCTGGCGGCGGCTGTTTTCGATACCCTGGCGTCCCTGTTCCCGTCAAACTACGTGCATATAGGCGGCGACGAGGTTAGTTTCAGGCGCTGGGCGGGATGTCCCAAATGCCGGGCAAAGATGGAGGAATGGGGGGTACAGAAAGTATCCGGCCTGCAAGCCCGTATAACCGCACGGCTTGCGGCCATGCTCACGGAGCGTGGCAAGACCCCCATAGGCTGGGACGAGGTCATTGATAATGAAGAGGAATCAAAGAAACTCCCCCAAGACCTGATTATCATGTCCTGGCGGGGCCGGGTGGGAGGCGACCGGGCGGTAAAGATGGGACGCCCTGTTATTATGACGCCGAACAGCGACGGCTGTTACTTCGATTACAAGCAGAAAGACTCCCCCGAAGAGCCGGGACAGCCTTATCCCAAACCGTTTTCCCTGTTGTATGACTTCAATCCGGTTTCCGCCGGAATGACCCGGGAGGAATCGGCCCTTGTATTGGGCGGTCAGGGGAATTTATGGACGGAATATATCTACGCTTCCAAGATCGCCGAGTACATGATATTTCCCCGTCTCTGCGCCCTGGCGGAAGCCCTGTGGACGCCCCAGGCAAACAAAAACTTCGAGGCGTTTTCACGGCGTTTAGCGGTCCATAACCGCCGCCTAGAAAGCCTGGATATTTTGTATTGCCGCCATTAATCCATTAGGAACTGTTCCTTTTTGGGAGCCTTGGGTCTCTGGGGACAAGGCTCCGGTGACGGCTATGCTCCACATGGCGCTTGTTCTTCAGAAACTCGGTTACCAGATTGTTATGCGAAGCAGGGGGCGTACTCAATTATTTCTCATTCTATATTCTATCCATAAGACTGATATAATCCGCTATAATCATTTTCTTTTCCAAGCATTTCTAAATATAGCGAAATCATGCCCCTATGATGTGTATCATGATTAAACATATGTATTAATACTACATCCATCCTTTTTTCAAATGTTACACCTTTATATTTATAATTTACAAATTTTGTTACTTTTGTTAAATCCGCCTCTGTAATTTCGTTTATAAAGTTTATTATAATATTATCCATCTCTGTTCTTTTTATTAAATATTCATTAATGCTTGAAAATAGTACTTCCTCATGATCGTATTTTTTATTAAAATATTCATCGGTTAAACTTTTAAAATCGCGTATTGGCCTTAAACGATTCAAGCATGAACAATCGGAAATAAACAAATGAGAGCACAATTCATGTATCGATTTATAAAATCCAGTAAATTCTTTATTCCATTCTTCTTCAGAAAGTATTTTTATAATATCATTCATTTTTTCATTGGTTCCTTTATTATATTTTGCCAAAAGGT
>JAIRLK010000132.1 GCA_031259515.1 Treponema sp.
AAGAGCATAAAGTTCCGCCTGCCGTAGGCGATTTCGTGTATCGGGTCCAGCAGGGTAAAGTAGGTCGATTTGCCCGAACCGCGAAAGGCTTCCAGCAGTACCGGTTCCTTTTCCCTAAGACGGATTTTTTCCCATTGCTTGTGGAATGCGGCAAACTCCGATGCCACATAATCGGGAAAGTAGGTTTTGGCAAACTCCAGTACGTTGTTTTCGCATCGCTTTTTCCGCTCCTCTTTCGCTTTGGGGGAATTGTCCAGAAACAACGGCCGGCTTACAATCTCTTCCCGCAGCTCATTCCAGGCGGCTTCTAATTGTTTTAAGGTCCGTATCTCCCGCACTTAAAATAGCCCCTTCCCCGTAGAGTACTTCACCAGTTCCTGGTAGATGTGCTCCCAATAGGGATCGATTTTCGCCTTGATCTCCGGCTGGTTTTCCGCCAGCCACCGGCTCGCGGTCTTTATCAGGTCCAGGGCAACGCCCAGGTATTGGCTGCGGGTGTCCAGTTTCTGCAAAACACTGACGTGCTTCGCAATAGCGTCCGCTATCTTTCCGTTTGCAAGCAGGCCGGGATTTCGCTGCAGTTCTACAATCCAGGTTTTCACGGTCTCCGCGTATATGGCGAACATTTCCAGGGGGCTCAGGTTATATACCCGCCGTTGCGCGTCCCAATCCATCGCTTCGCCCTTCGTTTCCGCCTCGGCCTTCCACCGGTACACGGTCCCCTCGTTTACCCCCAGCCGCGCCGCAATGGCCGGGCAGGTCATGCCGTCCTTGACATAGAGGCGTTCCGCTTCTTCCCGTTTGTCGGTCAGGGCCATTAGCCGTTCTTCCTCATTTCCTTCAGTTCGCTCTTCACGTCCGCAAAGCCGGCTTTGATGTCGCTCTTGATTTCCTCAAGGGATTTGTCTATCGCTTTCTGCGTGGTCTCCACCGCCTTGATGCGTTCCGCATGGTTGTTGATAATGCCGTATAGCTCCTTGTAATGGCCTTCCCCGGATTTCCGATCCTCTTCCGCCCGTTTGCGCATCAGCTCCAGCATCTCATCGGAATGCTTTATCGCCGCCGCAAGCTGTTCGCCTCCCCGCTCCATCGCCGCCGCCAGTTCAGACTTGGAAGCGCATTGCTCTATCTGCTCTGTTTGCGCTTTGTTTGCTTCGGCATTCTGGTTTACCTTCCCCTTGATCATCCCAAACGCGATTAGTATCCCGCCAACGGAAACAACAGCCGCCAGAAGCGAAAAAACAAAACTCGGATTAGTCATTACGGTTACTCCACAAACTATTTAAAAAGGGAGGTGCGGGGCAGGGAAAGAAGCCATCCCGTTTTGTTACATAGTTCCGCCTGGCGGATTTGTGCCTTTCCATCTGCCCTACTCCTCCCTATAAAACCCGATAATGATTTCCAGCCGGCCGGCGTACTCCCGCAGGGCGATCACGTTCCGCTCAAGGACCCGGTAGTCGTCATAGGAAAGCCACAGGCCCCCGTCCCGATCCTCAAATACTACCGGCTCCGTCTCCGGCGCTTCCGGTACCGGCGGCGCCAGTTTTTTCAGTGTTTCCTGCGGGTTTATTGTTTCCACTGTTTGGCAGGAAAAGATTGTTAGCCCGGCCAGCAAGACCGCTGTCAGGAGTCCGGAAAAGTTCCGTCCGTTTTGCATCCGCTTCCTCCTCAACCTTTGCGTTTTCGCCGAGGGCCTTTTGAAGCCGCTCGGCCTTTTTCTCCACCTGCCAAAACGCCTCGTGCAGGGCCTTGTTTTCCGTCTCCGCTTTTTTGGCCCGTTTCCCCTGCAGTACGGCGATAAGGATCGCCCCCGCGGAGACAAGGGCCAGCGCCGGAAGGGCGATTAAAAAAAATTGGATCATCTACCGTCTCCGGCGTTCCGGGCAGCGGACAGGGGGCCGAAGATATTCCCCATGACCATTGACAGATCTACGGGGGCGAAGACAAGTACCACAAAGGAGGCGGTTTTTATCGCCGCGTCAATGTCCAGTAACGGGGAAACTGTTGCCTTTAGTATCAATGCCCCGACCGCGATGGCTGCCCCCAGAATCTTCGCCGCCAGGGAAAGGGGCTTGCCTTTTAATTCCATTTCGCCCTCCTGTAAAAAACGCGGGGGAACAGGAAAGGAGCGAGACCCGCTCCCCCGCCGGGTGTTTTGAACACCGCGTCTTATTACGGTAAACATACAGGAGGTTTTGTATACCGATCAAATAAAATATTTTAAATAATTAGATCAAAAAAAGCCCTCCCGGTTC
This sequence comes from Treponema sp., assembly GCA_031259515.1. Taxonomy (GTDB): domain Bacteria; phylum Spirochaetota; class Spirochaetia; order Treponematales; family Breznakiellaceae; genus JAIRLK01. Next base: position 2,256 of record JAIRLK010000132.1, read on the forward strand.
AGGGAGGGCCAAAGCGGAATTATTACGAAACTAATTACCGGGCTTGGGCGTAAGCCGGTTCACCTGTTCCTGCATCCGTTCCAATTCGTCTTCCAGCAGCCAGCCGATGTCCGTCAAGGTATCATTTGCCAAATTCCAGCTGTCGGCTATTCGCAGAAGATCGACAACCGCCCTGCTTTTCGAGATGCTTTCGCAGAGCTTGTCGGATACCTCAAAAATCAGATCAGGCATGGCCGGCCTCCTTTTCGGGCAGTTCCAGGGGGAAACCGGGGCGGCCGCAGGGCAGGACTTCCTTATACACGCCGCCGGCATAGCGGTAGCGGGGAAGCGGGCTCCCCGACTGTTCCACAATACGGCGCACTTCGGATACCTTGGTCGCCAGGTAAGAGAGCTGCCCGACGGTGGGCTTCCTTCCCATACCCCGCATGACCGCCGCGGCGACGTCCCGGGCCATGATGTATTCCCCGGTGAAGTCACTTTTCGCCAGTGCCAGGTCCAGCAACTTCAAAATCCGCTGGAGGCCCATGTCCTCCTCGTTGATGAACACATGGTAAATCCGGTCCATGACGGTCTGCCCCGGCTGGACATAGGCCCCGGTGCGGCGGATTTGCGGCAGAATCTCGGTAAATACCCAGGTTTTGAACTTTTCCGCCTCCGGCTTTCGGGACTGGAAGATGAGCCGGTACAGCCCCGGCTCGTTCACGGTGAGCA
>JAIRLK010000134.1 GCA_031259515.1 Treponema sp.
TCCACCCCCAGGAGCTTCGCGAAATCGGAACCTCTTTTTAAAAATTCCAGCCGGGCATACCGGTACTCCGGCGGGACCAGTCCCAGAGTAAGATAGCCTTCGGAGAAATCCCAAACCCTGGGTCCCGGCCAGCCGCACCACAGGGATGATATCCGCGCCCCGAGATCCTCCGCAACGGCCCGTACCTTCCCGGCGATTTCGGCGGTAAAAAGGGAATCGTCCCAGCAGCCAAGCTGGCAGCCCGAAAGCCCCAGTTCCTTTAGGGGCCGAAAGCCGTCTTCAACATTGGGTTGCAGATCAATCAATACACCTAAACGCATGTCCTTCCTCCTTGGCGGGTTTGTTCAAAAACTGAGGTTTCTGAATCAACCTGTTAGCCCTTTACGGTTCCTTCGGTCATGCCCCGGATGATCATCTTCTGCGCGCAAATATAGAAGATGATAACCGGAATCATGCACATGATGAGGCAGGCAAAGAGTTCCCCCATGGAATTATTCGTCCTGCCGGGACTGGAAGCAAAACTAAGCGGGAGAGCCGCCATGGTCATATAGTCCCGCTTGCTGATAAAGGTTATGGCGATCTGCAGTTCATTCCAGGCGCCTATAAAAGTGTTGACAAAAAGTATTGAAAGGCCCGGTACGGCGTTGGGCAGCATGATATGTACGAAGATCCGGAAAGAATTCGCGCCGTCTATCCGGGCGGATTCCATCATCTCGTTGGGCAGCCCGTCAAAATATATTTTAAGCAGCAGCAAACCAAAAATGGAATTCGCCGTAATATAGGGCAGGGTCTGCGAAAGGGGATTATTAACCAGTTTTAAAAATTTTATTATCTGAAAGAGGGGAAAGATTGTCGCCGATGTGGGGACCATCATCCCCATCATAATAAAAATAAACAACACATTTCGTCCCCGGAAACGGAGTTTGGAAAAGGCAAAGGCTCCAAGGGAACAGATCGTAGTGGCGCCTAAAAGCGTAACTCCGGTTACTATGACGCTGTTCATCAGATTACGGAATATATTGACTTTTACCAGTACCGCCCGGTAATTGCCAAAGCCGCCTATTGCCAGGGAACGCTGAAAGGCAAGGACCAGGGGATAGGCTGTTATAGCCGAGGCAATCAGCAGTACCGCCATACCAAAAATTTTAAAGCCGTTGAATTTCAGGGTCATTGTCTTTCTCCCCCCTGTCCCAGAACCCCGTACATCCGTAATTGTACAATCGTCAGAATGAGGGCAAGGAAGAACAGGATGGTAACCACCGCGGAAGAACGGCCCTGATCGAAATAGTCAAAGGAAAGCAGATAAATATAAGTGGAAAAGAATTCCGTAGCGTGGTTGGGCCCCGCCTTGGTCAGTACATAGGGCAGATCGAAAGTTTTGAGGGTGTTGATGGAACCCAGGAGGATCAGGGACAAATGGGTATTCCGCAGCAGCGGGAAGGTCAGGCGGAAAAACTGCTGGAATCTGTTGGCCCCGTCTATGGTCGCCGCTTCGTAGAGTTCTTCGGAAATGTGGGTCATGTTTACATTGTAGAGGAGCATGCTGAATCCGGTCCAGGTCCAGACGTTCACCATGATGAGGGAGAACAAGGCGGGGCCGGGACGGCCAAGCCATTGCAGGGCTAAAGCGTTCAGCCCCAGTGCCCGGAGTGTGGTATTAATCGCGCCTATATTAGGCTCCAGCATCCGGGAAAAGATAGTGCCGGTGATGGATATGGTAAGAATAGAGGGCGTATACAACAGGGTGCGGAAAAAGGTCCCCGCAAAAATTTTACGGTTGATAATATAGGCGATAACAATGCCGAAGAAGGCCTGGGGAAAAACGGTCCCCAGAAAGAATATCACCTGATTGCGGAGTACCTTAAGCATGATAGGATCTTTGAAGAGGAGCCTGAAATTTTCGATACCGGTAAAGAGATTGTTTCTGCTCATGCCGTTCCATTCAAAGAGGCTGTGGTAGAAATTGAATAAAAGGGGATACACGCAAAAAATTCCAAAAAAAAGAAAGAGGGGAATGATGAACAAATAGCCTTCATTTTGAAAATGTTCTTTCTTTAGCGATTTCTCCGCCCGCAAGGGAGGCCTCCTTTTATGTCACAATGTTATACCGCTTTTAAGAGATCGGGGAGATAAGCGCCTGTATCTCCCCGATAATTCATCCGTGTTTACCGTCTTTCAGCTTTGGAAGCTTCTTCAATGATCTCCGCCGCCCGCTGGGGGGTGGATTCACCTATGGCAACGGCCTTTAACTGATCGGCGATGGTCTGCTTAAGCCGGGGATAGGGAAGCTCCCGGTAGCCGTAAACCCTGTCCCGCATAATCCTGATGATTTCATCAAAATTCTTTCTGACTTCACTGGAAAAGCTGCTCGTGTCCACCACATGATCCGCCAAAACAGGCAGATACGACAGATTATTAATCAGTATTTTGACCCCTTCGGTAACGTACCATTCAAAGAACTGCCAGGCCTCGTCGGGGTGTTTACTTTCCTTGCTTATGGCAAGTACCACGTCTACCGTGGGGGCTACCGGCGCGGGTTTTCCATCGTTGTTCCAATCCACGGTAAATACATCGTAGTGCCCTCCGGCTTCAAAAGTAACAAGATCGGCGACAACCCAGTAACCGTTACAGATCATGGGCGCCAATTTATCGGTTTCAAAAATGGTACGGGCATCGTTGTACACGTTGATCCCCAGGGCGCCGTCCTGGAAGATGCCGTTATCAAAGCAGTTCTTCCATATTGTTAAGGCCCGGACAATATCGGGGGCCGTAAAAGGCGCCTTGCCCTCAAAGGCGGCGTACAACGCGGGGGCGTTGATATCGGAAGCTATGCTAATAAACATATCGAGGTTGATCCAGTCGTCTTTGGCGCCGATGAGCAGCGGCAGTTCGCCCTTTGCGCGGAAGTTTCTGCTTACTTCCAGAAGTTCGTTGTAGTTAGTTGGTACTTTGAAACCGTATTTGTCAAAATAAGACAGGTTGGCCCATATATATCCGGCAACGGAGGCGCCTGTGGGCAGGCCGTAGTAGCTGTCCAGACTGCCCTTGGTCATCTCCAAAAACACGGGGAGGAATTTCTTCTCCCAATCGGGCCCCCAGGCTTCCCTTGCCTTGGGGGCGATGTCAACCGTGAATTCCTGAAACTCCTTCATAACCGAACCGACCTGAATACCGTACAGATCCGGCCCCTCCCCGGAAGCGACGAGCACTTTAAGGGACTGGATATGATCCGAATAAGCCACATCCTGCAGTTCCACCTTGATGCCCGTGTTTTTGGCATCCCAGGCCGCCATCACCTTATCCCAGCCCGGCCCGGGGCTGGGATTCCAGGTCCTGAAGGTAATGGTTACCGGATCCTTCTTACCGGGCGCTGCCGCCCTACCGCCGCCCTGCTGCCCGCCGGCAAAGACAAG
>JAIRLK010000026.1 GCA_031259515.1 Treponema sp.
TTTCTTAGACCGTTGATGGTAATATCATGGTTTTTCTCAAATGGTCCTGTCCGGATATAACTCTTTATTCCGCCCTGGGCATATTCCCCAAGCCGCATAATGGCATCATCCGCGGTCCACTTCCCGTCCGCAACATTTTTATACATTTTTTTTTGCATTGCTTTGATGTTTTCTACCTTGTCATCAGCCCACCCGCGTACAAAGGGACGCGGCGGGATTCTCCATTCTTTCGTTTTCCCCCGTATCCCATACTCGTTCCATGCCGCATACTGTGCAATCGTTGGCGTTTCGGTGGAGTCACCTTCCTTTTTTCCTTTCTTCTTTCCTTCACTCTCCACAATCCCGGCTTTAACGGCCATCGTCGCCAACGCGGCGATGTTCTTTCTGATTTCATCCAGGCCCAGGTCCTTGTCAGTGATGGAGGTATACTTCGCCACGGTTATTTGCTTCCTTGCCCTTCTTTTTTCTCGGTTTCAGGGGAGGGCTTGTCAGGGGCCTTCCCGCCTTCAATTACCAGTAACCCAATTTTGATTAATTCCTGTCCCCAGGGGTCGGCTTTAATCTCCTCGACCTGCTTGTCAGTCAGATCGCCGCCCTTGGGTTCAATCTTTACCTTCCCCGCATATTGGGGCTGTGTTATTTTGGTCGTATATTTCATAGATATAATCCTCCTGAATTCACTCCCATCGTGGGCCGCGATTTTCTCAGATCCAAATACATCTTCCCGTATTTCGTACTTCCCAAAGATGACGGAGCGGTTGTACCGCCCTGGGCGAAAGAAATTGACAGGCCCCCTTCACTCATGGAGGCAACCGGGGCGCCTCCGCCCATATTCATCACGGTCTTTTCCGTACTACTGCCGCCGCCAGCTACCGTAAACAGATGGCACGATAGGTAGGCAAGAGCATAGGGATATATTTTTCCGTAAAAGCCCTTGCCAGTAACCTCGGCCGCCATTTCCAGGAACACCGGAAGGGATGGACTGCCGGAAAGTTCCGGACAGATTGCCGCAATTATCTGACGAGGGCTGAGTGCCATACTTACTTATCCCCTCCGGCCGCTTCTTCTTCCACGGCAGCCTCAGTAACGCCCTTGAATTTCGGGACCTCGATCTTGAGCTCTTTCATGCGCTCCACAATGGTAAGGCGGACCTCCTCTCGGGTTTCCTTCTGATACCACCGGTTCAGGGTATTGGGATTAACCGTTTCCCCGACCAGGGCAACGGCTTCCATGGCCGGAAGTTCCTTGAGATTCCGGGCCTTACCCTCCGGCGCCCTCTTGCTCTTTGCCACGTCCTTTTCAATCACCGTTATAACGCCGGACTTGATTTCAGCGGCAAGGTTTGGTTTCATCATCCGCCATTCATCATCGGTAACTTCGTTTATTCCCGGCAGTAGTTCTACCTGGGACCGTTCCAGCTTGAAGTTTTTTGCCTCCGCGGCTGAGGGAATGAGGGGCACACATTTGAGGTGATCCTGTTTCGGCTTGTACCTGATCAGCATTTTGATTCCATCCTTCAAAATAGATATATCGCCCGCTACAGGGCGAACACGGCGGGGCTGTTGTCACCCCGCCGCTATGCTACGGGTTAGATCCCATCAACATACGCAAACGCCATGGGATAGTAGATGATTATCCCGGCGCAGCGGCTGTGGCAGGGGACGGTGTACTCCATGCCATTCTGGATCGGATCAAACTGTTCAAAAGGCTGGGGAATTTCCAAGGTAATATGGTCGGTATCGAACTTACCGACAATAGCCCGGTTGACCCCATCTTCCCCGGCGCCGGCCAGTTCATTAAGCCACTCAATGCGTTTAATATCCGGGTTATTATCCAGGATATATTTGAGCAGCGTGGTCTGATTGTCCCCAAGGCGCTTGTTTGCCAGGAGGTTATACGTCTCCCGGGGAACCAAAAGGGTATCCGGAACTTCCCGGCCGGAGGTGGGGAGTATCACCGCGTCGGTGATAATGTTCAGGTCCCGGAGGATCTGGTCTTCACTCTTTGTCTTCCAGGACTTTGATCCGCCCGTCCCATCAGCCGGAAGGGTCGCCTCGGAAATCCCGGGATACCGGAACAGCCCCTGGATTTTATAAACCGGATCTCCCTGGAGCGCCAGATTGTTTATCTTTTCGTCATGGGCCCGCCGTGCAGTGGTCGCTCTTCGGAGTTCCAGATTTCTCCCGGGGACCATTGCGGCTTCCCGGATCTCCATGAGGTTATACCCATAACTATCCCCGATACTGTGGATCTTTATGGTCTCTTCCTCGCCATAGACATCAACCCGGGGAAAATCATGGGCATAATCACTGATGATTTTTGCAAAGCCCGCCCCGGTATAACGCCGGAAGGTAATCGTCGTGGCGCCGGGGCCCGCATCGGTACTGATCGGAATCAAGGACAGGGCCTTTAATTCATCCAGTTTTACGTCATAGGTCTGAGCCTTGATACGGTCAAGTTCCCTCGCAAAAAACAGAGACTCCCCGCGGTCAAGCCGAATATCACTGCTAACTATATCTCCCATTCTATTACTCCTTAATGCAGGGATTTACCCCAGGGATTATTTCAAGCCCCTCAGTTCAAT
>JAIRLK010000184.1 GCA_031259515.1 Treponema sp.
TGCCGGGTTCCGTTATTTTTCTACCAAGGGGAAAAATACTACCCCGGTGATCAACGGAATTATCTACAGCTAATACAATATTCTGTTGGCTTACCGGGACAAGCTGTTGTTACGGAAGCGGACGGTGATAGAGTCGGTGAATGATCTTCTGAAGAACATCTGCCAAGCGAAACACCGCCGGCATCGCAATGTGGTGAACTTTCCGGCCAGCCTATTGGCGGCATTATCGGCCTATAGCTTTCTGCCCCATAAACCGTCGTCCATCGGTGGTTTCGATGATGAAAGGGCCTTGCTTCTCCTCACTTAACTTTTCATCGAACTCACGTTACTATTAACTTACCCTATGCACAGAGTAAATTTTCCGCTAAAGTCCCCACACACATCAGATGCGCTGACCGTTACCAGGAACTATGACCCGTAAATGTGGGTGAATTCGTGGAGCAGTTCCAGGGTTTTTTCTTTACAGCCGCCGCAGACGGTGCCTATTTTGGTAGCCTCCCTTAGAGCCTCCCAGGTACGGGCGCCCTGGCGAAAGGCTTCCTCCAGGTCCTTATCGGTAATGGAAAGACAGTGGCAGATTTCCGTGGACGGCTCTGTAAAGAGGCCGGGCCGGCCGGTTTTCGCAAGGTAATCGTCAATGGCGGAGCGCAAAGCCTTATCCCCCAAGACGGAGCAGTGTATCTTGTATTCCGGAAGGCCGCCCAGTTGTTCCACCAGGTCCTGGGGCCGTACGGCGTAGGCGTCCTTAATGCTCATGCCTTTGATCATTTCCGACAGGACGCTGGTAGAGGCGATGGCGCTGGCACAGCCGTAAGTCTTCCACCGGACGTCGGTGATAATATCCCCGTCTATCTTGAGGAGCATGAGCATCTCATCCCCGCATTTTATGTTTCCCGTCTGTCCTCGGGCGTCGGCATCAAAGGAGGATTCATCCTCCATTAAAACATTCCGGGGATGGGTAAAATGATCCCTAACTATGTCCGAGTATAACCAGTCTGACATAAAAGCTCCTTACGAGGTCTTAGCCGGGATTTTCGGCGAAACCGTGGACATGGCCCTGAACCGCGCGATGATAGGCGGGAGGGTCTCAATCACATAATCTATATCCTTCTCCGTAAGCCCCCAGCCAAGGCTGAAACGGATGGAACCGTGGGCAAGCTCGGGCCCAACCCCTATGGCCAAAAGCACATGGGAAGGTTCGAGGCTGCCGGAGGCGCAAGCCGAACCGGTAGAAACCTCTATTCCCGCAAGGTCCAAGGCCAGGAGTATAGATTCCCCCTCCGCGCCGGGGAAAGAAACATTCAGGGTATTGGGGAGGACATCGCGGTCATGCCCGTTCACCTTGATGGCGGGGACGTTTTTCATCAGCCCGTCCTTAAGCCGGTCCCTAAGCCGCCGCATCTCCGCGCCGTAGGCATCAAGACCGGTCAGGGCCAGCTCCGCAGCCTTGCCGAATCCCAGTATGCCCAGGTTGTTGTAGGTCCCCGCCCGGTAACCGTCTTCCTGGTGGCCCCCTCGGATCAGCGGCAGAAGGGGCGCGCCCTGCCGTACAAACAGGGCGCCTATACCCTTGGGGCCGTATATCTTGTGGGCCGACATGGTAAGGTAGTCTATCCCCAGGTCTCCCACGTTCACCGGAATCTTCCCCACAGCCTGAACCGCGTCGGTATGAACCCAAGCCCCCTTCTTATGAGCCGCTGCTGTAATCGCCTTAAGATCCTGAATGGTACCTATCTCGTTGTTAGCCATCATCACGGACACAAAGAGGGTTTTTTCACTCAATGCGGCTTCAAAGGCATCCATCCTGATCTTGCCGAACTCGTCCACCGGCAGGAAAGTTACCGTAAAACCCAGAGAAGCAAGGTATTGAGCGGAATTCAGCACACAGGGATGCTCAACCGTGGTGGTGATAATTTCGGTTTTACCCCCCGTTAAGGGGCTTCCATCAGGACCGCTTGCCAAGCTGCGTATAGTCTGGAAAACCGTATTGTTCGATTCCGACCCGCCGGAAGTCAAGATGATTCCCCGTGCAGGTCCGCCTATAAGGGCGCCAATCGCCTGCCGAGCTTTTTCTACCCGGGCATGGGCCAAACGCCCGTCGGCGTGCATACTGGAGGCGTTCCCGTAGACGCCAAGGTCTTCAATCAACGCGGCCTTCACCTCGTCTTTAAGCGGCGTGGTCGCGTTATAGTCCATATATATTCTTTGTACCGGCATTTTTTTTACTCCCCGGTAATCCCTACCGTTCTTATAATATTAATAATAATACTATACTAAGTTTTTCGGGATTTGGCTAGGAGTTTGTTACGCTTCGCAACAATTTATCTCTGCGGGGCTCTGCCCTGCAACACCCCGCCGGGGGACATTAGGCCCCCCGGACCCCCGGAGTTTAGCTCATAAAACCGAGAAAGCTTCATCCGCGACTTCAAGGGTCAGTTTAATATCCTCGTCGCTCAAGGATGCGTTAAGGAAATGGTTGTGATGATTGGTGAGGTATATACCCCGCTTTACCATTTCCGCAACCCAACGCTGATGAAGCATAAGGGAATCGTCGTCGGCTATGCGAAGGTAAAACAGGGCGGGAGCGCCGGTTACCCGCAGGTCCCATCCGTATTTTTTTGCCGCCCCGACGAGCCCTTCTTTCAAGCGCGTTCCCTTTTCGTGGAGCAGCCGGGGCAGGTCCAGGCGCTTCATCTTCCGAATGCAGGCTATCCCTGCCGCAAAGGGAACGGCGGAAAGCCAGTAGCTCCCGGTATAGGTAAGGCCGCTCACGGTATTTCTGAGGAATTCCTTGCCGCAGAGGGCGCTCACGTTGTACCCGTTGGCCAGAGCCTTACAGAAACAGATGAGGTCCGCCTCGAAGCCGAAGAAGTGATCGCTGCCGGCCAGGTCCAGCCTGAAACCCGCCCGCACATCGTCGATGATAAGCACCGTCCCGGTATCGGTGCAGAGCTTGCGCACCTTTTGCCAGAACCCTTCGGCGGGAAGCTGGTTGTCGGCGAAATTCCCGTGAAGGTAGGGCTGGGAGATAACTGCGGCTATTTCTCCCTTGTTTTCCTCAAAAATCTCGGCCAGCTTTTCATAGTCGTTCCAAGGCGCGTAGATGTTGTTGATCACATCCTCTTCCAGAATACCCGGATAATCGATCTTCTGGGTCCAGGGGGCTACCCCGTGGTAATACCCCTTAAAAAAGACGATCTTCTTGCGGCGGGTATAGGCCCTGGCGGTTATCACCGCCAAGGTGGTAACGTCTCCCCCGTTTTTGGCGAAGAAAGCCCAATCGGCGCTGGCAACGGTCTCCACCAAAAGCTCCGCGAAATCTATCATCGTGGCGGAGGGGGCGGTAATGCAGTCCCCCAGGCTCCGCTGTTTCGCCGCAGCTTCATCTACCTCGTCGTCGTTGTACCCCAATACATTGGGACCGTAGGCGCACATGTAATCAATGAACCGGTTCCCGTCAACATCCCAGAAATAGGAACCTTTGGCCCGCCCGGAAAAGAAGGGGAAGGCCGTAACCGGCACAAAACACCCTTCCGCCGGCCCCTGATGCCCGTAGATCCCCGAAGGGATAACCTTGAGGGCCCGCTGATACTCCGCCGCGCTGTTTTCATATATGTTAATCGAAAATCCCATACCGGCTCCCCCTTCAGGCTAAATAGACCGCCGCACGGTCCAGAATACGGTTGATATTATCTAACATCCCCAGGTTGCCCCGCATGGTGATGAGGCCCTGACCTACACAGCCCAGGGCGCTCACCTTCCCGTCGAACAGGTCCCGGGCCAGGCGCAGTCCGCTGAACTCCATGAGCGCGTGATAATGACTGGGCAGCTCCCTGGTCAGGGACAACCGGTGATCTTTTACCACTATCCCCACCTGCAACGGCGTGTCTCCGTCATAGTTCGCAACGGAAAGCGCCGCAACCCCGTCCACCAGGTTGGAAGCCGTAAACCGGCCTATCTTGTCGTGGTTTCCAATCTGAACCACCGCCTGGGCGATAAGGAAGAACATGACGGCGGTACTCGCCTTGAAGAAAACCGGATCCGCCAGGTCTTCCGGAGAAGCCCGCAGGTACTTTTCCAGTATCCGGGTAAGTTCCATAAAATTTTTGGTAAGAAACCGCACTTTGGTAAAACCTTTGGTGGGAATAGGCGTTACCGTCCCGTCTATAAGGCCGTTAAATTTCGCGCAGGATGAAAAAGGAAGCCTGACGTCACAGGGCCCCTCGCCGGTTTCAGGCTCGCATGACCCGCCGCCAAAGCGCAGGGTCATGGCCGGGCCGTTTTTTACCACAAAGCCGACGGTAAGGGGCTTGCCCCCCGGCAAGGCCGCGTTATCCGCCAGACGCCGCGCCTCCGGGGAAAGGGCGCAGAGGTCCTTGAGGGCGCCCAGGAGTCCGTACAGGTTAATATACGCCAAAGTTTCAGGTTCTTTCATACGCAACCCCATCTTAAGATGAATTCGTCCTATTGCCAACGCGCTCATATATACGGCGCTGGTTACTTCCGCTTTGTAGTATAAACCCTTTTTGATTTCTATACAAAGGGAAAATCACCGGAATATCCGGCTTGGGGATAAAAAAGGCGGTGGGCGAAAGCCGTTGTTCATCAAACAATTCTCTAAGAGCCTGCTGCACTTTAACGGGGCTCTTTTGGAGCCTGCAAGGTATATAAAAATACAATAGAGGCTGTTCCAAAACTTCAATTTTGGAACAGCCTCAATAAATTGCATTTTATACTATTTTTATGAGCGAAACGCAACAGGCTCTAAAAAAACCAGAAGTGTTTCTCCGTCTATTCAAAAGAAAGCGCCACCTTGCGGATCTCCGGGTCCCCGGAGTCGATCCGCTGGAAGGCTTCGACGGCCTGGGCAAAGGGAACCACATGGGAAACCTGGCCTTCGATTTTGATCTTCCCCTCTTTGTAGGCGTTGATCACCTCCTCGAACTTGTTGTTTTGCAGCCGGGAACCCCGGACATCCAATTCCTTCGCGGTGATCTTGAACTGCTGTACCGGAGAAGGCTCATCCAGGAAGGCCATGGTGATGATCCGTCCTGCATTGCAGGTAAGGTCCGTGAGCAGGGGCAGGGAACCGGGGAAGCCTGCGGCGTCAATGGAAACCGTAGGCCCCCACCGGGTGTATTCCTTTAGTTTGGCGGCGAGGTCCTCCTTCTTGGAATTGATCACCTGGGACACCCCTAAAGCCGCGGCTTCCTCCAGGCGCTGATCCACCACGTCGGACACGATGATCCGGGCGCCGGTCAACAGCACCGCCTTAATCAGGCTTTTCCCCAGGGCCCCGGCCCCGAGGATGAAAACTATGTCGTCCTGGGTGATCTGCGCCCGGGAGCAGGACTGGAAAGCGATGCTCATGGGTTCGATCATCACCGCATCGGTAAAGGAAAGCCCCGGGGGGAGGAGGTGCATGGCCTCCTCCCCGGCGGTAACATACTCCCGGTAGCCCCCATCGATGTGGACCCCCCGGACGTTCAGGTTACAGCAGATATTGGGCCGGCCTATTTTGCAGGGGTAACATTCCCCGCAGGCGACGATCTGGTCGATGATCACCGGGTCCCCAACCTTCACCTTGGTAACCTCCCCTCCGGTTTCGGCCACCACCCCCACGATCTCGTGGCCCATCACCCGGGGATAGGTGGCCACCGGGGAGGTCCCATGGTAGATATGCACGTCGGACCCGCAGATCCCCGCTGCCTTCATTTTGACCAGCACGTCCCGGGGCCCTTCGATCTTCGGCTCTTC
>JAIRLK010000200.1 GCA_031259515.1 Treponema sp.
ACTCTCGTAATTCTTTATATTATATAGAGTTACATAACAGTTGATACCTTTTAATATTTAGGTTTTTAAGTTGACACCTTCAGAGTTTTTTTGTCGGTTTTTACTCCCATGATTTCCCGCCCTTTGCCCGGAATTTCCCGGTTTTCAGGCGTTTTTTGCCCATAAATCAGGCTTTTATAGGGTGTTAAAGCCATTTGAAGAGGCTTTAACACCGGTGCCGGGACTCTCATTTACTCACGGTTTTCTCTCACTTTTTCTCGATTTTTCTCACTTTTTCACATTCTATTTTTGGAATTTTCGGCGGCCTTTTTTTCGCTAATTCTTTACAGCATATAGACTTACGGCATCGCGGGGGCCTCCCTCGAAATTCCAATTTTCAGGGCCCCCCCACATAACTACTTCTAAACTACTACTATATTTATGCGCGAGGCGCAACAAACTGCTCGGGTAAATTGCCGCCCGGATTGTCATAACCCCTGGTATCATGCAAAATAGCGGCATGATGAAACGTCATTTGCCGCTCCCGTCTGTGCTAAAGGCCGCCGCCCTAAGCGTCTTATTCCTCCTGGCATCTATTTTTCCCGCTGGTGCGTCCGTCTTTTCCCAGACCGGCGGATCCGGGGGCAGAGGCGGCTACCTTACGGTTAAGATCGCCGTCATGGGACCTGGGGATCAGCTTTACTTCAGATGGGGTCATATTGCCCTGGTTATAGATGACGCCCTTACCGGGCAGAGCCGTTTCTATGACTGGGGCGTCTTCTCCTTTGAGGCCGAGCGCTTTTTTGTGAATTTCGCCTTTGGCCGGCTCCTCTACCGGTGCAGCGCATCTCCATCCGATTCGGTTTTCCGGGCCTACCGTAACACCAACCGGGACATCACCGTGTATACCCTGGACCTGCCGGATCAAAAGAAAGAGGAAATACGCCGTTTCGCAGAATGGAACATCCTGCCGGAAAACCGGAACTATTACTACCACCACTTTAAAGATAATTGCGCCACCAGAGTACGGGACATTCTGGACATTGCCACAGACGGCCAATTCCGTACCGCTTTCGGCGAGGCCCCGGGCCAGTATACCTGGAGGCAGCATGTCCGGCGGCACCTCTGGTCTTCCCCCTTCTATGACTGGATACTCAACTTCTGGATGGGCCAGGACATAGACGTTCCCATCACGGTGTGGCAGGAAATGTTCCTGCCGCAAAAAATAGGGGATTGTATCCAGGATTTTGCCTATACCGATCCTGAAGGCAGGGAACGGCCGCTTGTAAGCTCCAGGGAAGCCGTGAACAGGGCGGTAGGTCGCCCCCCGGTTCTGGCGGTCCCCCGCAGGCAGTGGCCCAGGGAACTTGCCGCGGGCCTTGCCGCAGCCCTCTTTTTATGCTTCTTTGCCCGTATCCGCCGCAAACGGCCCGCAGCCGGACGTATCCTTCTTGGCGTCTCCCACGCGCTCTTCGGCCTCTTTTTCGGCGCAGCCGGTACGCTCCTCTTTTTTATGGCCTTCTTCACGAACCACGATTACACCTATCACAACAGTAATCTTATCTACGCCAACCCTCTGCTTTTGGCGGCGGTTCCCCTGGGCATCATGATGGCCGGGGACTGCGGCAAGCGAAAGAGGGGTTCCCGGTCAGGCCCTTTCTCTAAGGACTTTCCCGGCATCCTCCTCAGGATACTCTGGATGTACGTATTCCTGGGCGGCGTCCTCACCCTGGTGATAAAGATGCTCCCCTGGTTTTACCAGCAGAACCAGGCGGACCTGGCGCTTATACTGCCCATCGCCCTGGCCCTGAGTTTGACATCCGTATATCGCAAAGACTAAGGCGCGGGTCTGCGGATTTTTCCCGATTTAAGCGGCAATCCACAAGGGCGCTGCCCCCGGACCCCCGAAGGTGTTATTTAAGAGGATTTTTCAAGGTTTTTTCATTGAGCGCAAAGGCAACCCGGCCTTCCCGCAGGAGCCGCCGGTTGGCCTCCGTGGAGAGGATGATCAGGGCGTCCTCACGGTCTATTACCGGGTCCGTAGGCCGGGCGCCGAAGACACCGCGGGCTATGATACGCAGGGGGTTGGTTCCCACCAGCTCCGCCAGTTCCGGGCTTAACCCCGAAGGAGTGGGGCGGAAAACGCTGGATTCGGACACGTACATGACCGGCGCGGTTTTTTCACGAGTATCCGGGTCAAGGATATTCCGGTTGTAAATGAGGTTCATATTCGTGTCCCACACCTTGGGGAAGATGCAGGGTTCTGTCAGGGCGGCGCTGTTCCTGCCGTGGACGGGCATCTCTTCGCTTGCGATGATGATGATCCCTGAGTATTCCGCCGCCGGAACGGGGGTAAGGGGCCTCGGCAGTTCCATGGCCCGGCTGTGCCTGATGAGCCGGGAACTGATGTTCGTAAGGTCTATGGTATACGCAACGGAAAGGGAGGCAAGGTCGGCGGATAAGGCAGGAGGAATCTTCCGGGCGGTATCGGCGATAAAAGACGGAAGGCGGAGGGAGAATTCGCCCCGGTTTATCAAATTTTCTATAGTATCCGATGAGTCTACGGGAATGGCCAAAATATAGGGCAGTATGAGGTTGACGTATTCAATATTGATGAACTCTTCCGCCTGGGACCGTCCCGCGGGGAGCTTAATCCCCGCGGAAGCCAGGTTCAGCGTTACCGTGGCGTTCAGTTCCATCCGCTCCCACTCGATCATTCCGGAAATATCAATCTTCGTCTGTCCGGTAACCGCTACGGCTATCCAAACCAATATCCCTGTAATACAGCCTCTCTTCATGTCCTGCGTACCGTTATTCCCCTCTATCCTTTATCGGCGTCTTTAGGCTTTTTCCTACACGTAAGGTATCCTCCAGGCTTATGCCGTTGGCGGACGCCAGGGCTTCGGGGTCCACGTCATAGGCCAGGGCTATGGACCAGAGGGTTTCTCCCTGCTTTACCAGATGGGTTCCCGTAAAATCGGCGGCGCCCGTCCGCTTGGAAGCGCCGGCCTGCATATAGGGACGGACGTCCCTGACGGCGGGTATCCGTATACGCTGTCCTATACGCAGGTATCGCGCTCGTATGCCCTGATTGGCCTCGGTGATCTGAGCCACGGAGACCCCATAATGCTGGGCCAGTTCCGAAAGGGTGTTGCCGTATTGAATGGTATGGAAATGATACATGATAAGGGGTATATCCGTCTGGTCAAGGACCTCCCGTATGGCGGACTCATCGGCGGCCCGTACCTTCAGGGAATACCCGTTGCCGGGAGGGGTAACGCCGTAATAAAGCTCCCGGTTGGCCGCCTTGAGGACTTCCCCGTCTATCCCCGCCGCTTCCGCCAGGATTTCCAGGTCCGCCGGGCGCTCCACGGGAACCCGCGTCCATTGGGGGTCCTCCGGCCACAGGGGGTCAAGGCCGTAACGCCGGGGGTCGGAAACGACAGCCGCCACCGCCAGGAGTTTGGGGACAAAGTGTATGGTTTCGGTCTTAAAGTGCTTCTTGTCCGAAAGTTCCCAGTAATCTTTAATTCCCGTCCGGCTGATGGTCCGGTTGACCGCTCCCAGCCCCGCGTTGTAAGCCGCTAATGCCAGGGGCCAGTCCTGAAGCTGCCTGAAATTGTCCTCCAGCTTGCTTAGGGCGCCCTGGGTGGACTTCCAGAAATCCATCCGTTCGTCCATCCATTCGGTAACCTTCATATCAAAGGGGGTTATGCTGTTCTTCATGAACTGCCAAAGCCCTACAGCTCCGGAGGCGCTTTTGGCCGTGGGCAGGAAGGCGGACTCGATCACCGGCAGGTACAGCAGTTCCGGCGGCAGTTCCCGGTCCTCAATTTCCCGGCGTATGAAGGCCAGATAGGGTTCCCCACGGGCCATGACCTGTTTAAGCCAGGAAAGACCGCCGGGGCTGGTGTACTGGCTGATATACCGCTGGGTAAGGGGATGTTCCAATCCCGGTATCACCGGGGCAAAGGCCGTCCCGGAGAAGACCCCTACAGGCAGCCGTTCCGCCTCATCCTCCTCCGCAGGCATTACCTGCCGTACAGGCCGCCCCGGATCTGGAACCTCCTCGTTGACCGGCGCCGCCTCCACCGCTGTCTCCCGTATCGACTGCCCGGATACCGCCTGTTCCGCTCCCCAAGCCGTGTTTACCGCCAGCAAAACGGTTACGGCAACGGCAATTTGTTTTAACTTCCCCGATAAAGGAGGCTGTTCCAAAACCCTGGCAGGGGCGTTACGGGGGCACGGTTGACCGTTACCGCGGTCAATCAAAACCCGTAGAAAGGGCGGAGGAGGACCGAAGGGCCGGAGCAAGGGGCCGGACTTACGAAACAAGTCCGCAGCTTCCTCCTCCTTAACGTGTTGATGGCGTTTTTGGAACAGCCGCAAAGGTTTTATCAAAATTTCTCTCCATAATAAATCCCCGCCCATTCCCAGCGGCCGTGAATCTCCGGGTCTGGGGGGAAATATATCTTTCTAAAATAAAAGTACCAGATCGAAAGATACTGGGACCAACCCCAGGTACGCAGGAAGGCTTCATTGGCGTTGGATTCGGAATCCAACTGCGCCGCGTAATGGATGCGGTTTCCCCGCATGAAATCCGAGAAGTTGAATTCGGCCATGCCCGCGTTATCTTCGTCTTCCTGCTCCCAGGAGCGGGCAAAGAAGTTCACCTTTGCCCGGAACTGCCTGAGCCGGACGCTGTTTCCCGTATCCAGCGCGGATTTGATGGCGTTGAGCAGGATGTTCAGATTTTCAAAAGTCCAATCCTTGGGAGAATTGTCGAAATCAACAAGCTGTTTTGCATAGGTATAGGCATCGGGAAAGCCGGGAATCACGGTACCGTAATAGGGGAGGAATTTGGCGTAGGCTTGGATGGCGCCGTTCCAGTCGCCGATCTGTTCGTACGCCCGGCCCAGCATGAAGTAGGCAAGGCCCAAATCCATCTTGTCGGGAAACCGGGAGATCAGCGCTTCGTAATACCCAATCAGTTGTTCCGGGTTGGTTACCAGGGAAATAAGCTGGTTTAGCGCGATAAAATGAATCGACTCTCCCCGGACAGTAAGATCCGGGTGGTTTTTTATGATGATGTCGAAGTATATGGCCGCCACCGGATAGGCTTCCTGCTGAATATACGCGAAGGCGATCATGAGGAAGTAATAGGCCGTATAGGGATCTTCCGGGTATTCTGCGATCCAGGAATTGAGGAAATTGATGAGCCGGCCATATTCCTTTTCCCGGACGTATTCCATGACGATTTCCTGGACCACGGGGAATTGGTCCGTGCCGGTCTGTCTGTCAATCTCCAGGAGCATGAAAAGGTCCTGAAAAATTTCCTGCTGATTCTTACCGCCGGTTATGTAATACGAATCGGAGGGAAAAAATATTCCCCGGGCGGGAGCCTCTGAAACACCGCCTCCGGAGGCTGTTCCCCCGTTCTCACAGCCGGAAAAAAATACCCCAATGCACAGGATGATTAAGAAATTCAAGGCTGCCACTTCGGATAAACAAATTTTCACCGGGATTATTCTATCATGGGGATTTCCCATTGGCAAGGGAAGCCCTGGCGCGGTATAGTATAAGTATGCGTCGTATTAGGATTCAAAAGATAACCGCAAGGCTCATTTTTATCTTAGGTCTCTTGTTCATGCTTTTGGGCTGCGCGTTTCTTTTGGGTAGTTTGGCTGAAACATCCGGGGTATCCGTTTTGGGTTCCTTCGTTTTTGTTATTATTGGTTCAGGATGCGCTTTTTTAGCGGTAAAATTCAACAAACGTTCCCACTACCTTTTCTTTGCTACCTTTTTTTTACAGGTCGGATTCTTTCTTTTCCTGTCGGCTCTGAAGATACTGCCCCTGGTCTTTACAAAATGGTGGCCTATCCTGTCGGTCTTTGCCGGACTTGCCCTGATCCCCGCAGGCTGGCGCCATTATGGAAAGATCCGGCCTTGGTATGTGGTTCCTTCTCTGGCGTTCCTTATTTTAGGCTGCGTATTATTGATCTTTTCCCTGGATGTGGTGTCCTTTTCCTTCAAGCAATTCATTCTGGACCGGTGGCCCCTCCTTCTGGTACTTGCCGGTCTGATTCTGGTTTTAATTTCCCTGGGAACTAAAGGAAAATCTGAGGACACGAGACCGTGAATTGTATTACGGAAGACCGCCGCCGCCTTCTTCCTGATCCCCTGTTATCTGGTCTGCGTATTTTTTACCTGTTCCTTTTTTGCGGGTTTGTTTTTTCCTGCGGAACCAGGCCCCAGGTACAGGAGGTCCCCTTAAACCCGCCTCCCGCAGTTCCGGACAGCCAGCCTCCCTCCCGTGTTTCGGGGGGCATAGCCGAAGAGATCCGCACCCTGGTCGAGAACGGCTCGTACCCGTCCCTGCTCAAGGCCCTGACCCTGATCGGGGATCGGAACCTGGGGGAGTCAGAATTTGGCCGGCTCATGAACGCCGTTGCCGTAACCCTGCTCCAAAAGGTGTATCCGTCCCTGCAAACCCAGTATCCCACGATAGCCCCTCCTCCGGCCCACGCCTATACCCGCATACTCCGGGAGGTGGAACGGGGGAATTACGTGTACGCTCCCCAGAATTCTCTGGATTACCTGGAACATACGCTTCCCTTTCTGGCCCTGCTCCGGGAAACCCGCCCCGAAAAGCTGGACGCGGCCCGGATGGACCTGATGAGGGCATGTGATTTAAACAAAAATTCCGTCCTGGCCCCCTTTTTCTTGGGGCTTATTTATGAGCGTTCCAGCCTTTTTAACGCGGCGGTGGAGGAGTACAACCGGGCCTATGCCATTTCCCGGGACTGTTACCCGGCGGTCCTTGGCCTGGCCCGGGTCCTGGAAATTCAGGGCAAGGGGCAGGAAGCCATACGCCTGCTTTCAGACCTGGTTATTCAGTATCCGGACAACCTGTCGGTAAAACGTCAACTGGCTGTTGCGTACTATAATAACCAGGACTGGTCCCGGGCCGATCCGGTTATCGCCGAGGTTCTCCAGCGGGACAGCCGGGACAGCGCTTTCATCCTGATGCGGGCCCATGTTTTGGTGGAACAGGGGCAGTTTCTCCAGGCCCAGGCTCCCCTGGACCTTGTAGGGGCTATGGACCCTAATAACCGGCTCTACCTTTTTCTGAGGGCCCGTGTCCAGGCCGAAGGCTACCGCAACCGGGATTCCGCCCTGAACTATCTCCGTTCCATCATGAGGACCTATCCCAATGATGACGAAGCCTCGGTCTACGCCGTCCGGCTCCTCATGGAGTCCGCCCGTCCGGAAGACCGTGTTGAAGGCCGGGAACTCCTGAACCGCCTGTTGGCTGCCGGGGATCCCTCGCTGCTGGTGGTGAATCTGGCCCTTCAGGATGCCATACGCCGGGAAGCCTGGCGCGAAGCCCGCCCATTCCTGGACCGTCTTCTTGCGGAACGGCGGTCTTCCCAGGATCTCCTGAGCGCCTACACGGTTGAACAGGGGCTGGGCAACAATTCTGCGGCTCTCCAGGCCGCACGGGAACTCTACGAGCGGGACACCTCCGCCGAAGAGGGAATAAACGCCTACGTTACCGCCCTCATAGACACAGGCCGTAACGACGAAGCCGTCCGTCTGATAGAGAGCCGCCTTTCGGCCCTTCCCGGCGGCGCGCTTAAGGGCCGGTATTACTACCTTCGCAGCCGTCTGCGGACCAACGAGGATGCGGCGATGAACGATCTCCGCTCCAGCTTATTCGAGGATCCCCGTAACCTCAACGCCCTGATCGCCATGTTTGAAATCTACCGCCGCCGTAAAGACGACAGCCGGGCGGTATTCTACCTGAAACAAGCCCTTGCCCTTGCGCCGGACAATCCCCAGCTTAGACGCTACGCCTCCGAATACGCTTCCCTCTTAGGCGGCGGATATTAAGCGCCTCGTCATTGGTTGTTAAAAATCAGTGAAAATGTCCCCTATATAATTCAGAAGGTGATCCATAGAGTAGGTAGATGGAAAAACACCGCTAATTCTTTGTAGTACAGGGAGGGTGCAATAATCGTTGATGAATTTAATGGGTGAAATTTTCGCTGATTAACCACAATGCAATAAAAAACTTCTTGACAGTTGCTTTTGAATTTTGTATAATCATATTTGTCTGAAATAACCTGCCGGTAACGGCAGTCAATAGTGACAATGGGGAGAAAAATACGATTTTTTTACTTTTTTTTCAAATACCCAAAAATCTCTTGATACGATGGACCCGAGTATTTGAACGTACTCTGAACATTAGGTTCGGGGGGGGGGGGGGGGGGGGGGGGGGGGGGGGGGGGGGGGGGGGGGGGGGGGGGGGGGG
>JAIRLK010000201.1 GCA_031259515.1 Treponema sp.
AACAAAGATGTCCGCTGGGCGCTGGCTTTGTCCCTGGATATTACCCGCTTGGCTATCTCTAGCTACCGGGGCGCCATGACTATCTCGGCCCTTGCCGTACCGCCTACCGGTATGTATCCGCAGTACTACCATACTCCTCTTGAGCAATACCTTGAGACTTATACCCTGGATTTAGGCGACGGCACTCAATTTAAGCCCTATAACACGGAAGCGGCGATCAACATCGCCAACGAAGCCCGCAAGTCCCTGGGCGATATGGTTCCTGCCAATCAGTCGGATATCAAGAGATATGTCGGCGCGGGCTGGTGGAAATATGATGTCGCGGCCGCAGCCAAGCTAATGCAGAAAGGCGGTATGCGAAAGAACGCACGGGGTATTTGGGAATTTGCCGACGGGAAACCCTTCAAAATTTCCGTTATAGGGCAGACCGATAGTGAACCGAGTCAGAACCGTTTGGCGGCCATGGTGGTGGAATGTTGGAAAGAGTTCGGCATTGATGCGTCATTGAACGTCTCTTCGGACTTTAGCCCCTATACCCAGACAGGCGACTTTGACGTTTACCTCCAGTGGAACATTGAAACCTGGGGCGGTCATCCCGATCTGTCTTATTTCCTTCCCTATTTCCATTCCAACCAGTATGTACCCCTTGGACAACCTCAACATGGAAGAAATACTGGCCGCTGGAAGAGCCCTGCTACGGACAAAATTGTTGAACAGATGAATCAGGTCAGCATGGACGATATACAAAAAAGCGTTGAACTTGGACAGCAGTGGCTAAAAGCGGCGCTGGATGATATGTTTGAGATCCCCATCTGTTCGTACAATGTTTTCACCGTCATGGACGAATATTACTGGACAGGGTATCCTGATATCAACAACCCATACACCGATCCGGTTCCGAACTGGGCGAACTCGCGGTATATGTATCTGAAGTTGAAACCTACCGGAAAGTAATAGTAACCGGGAATCCTATAGACCGCACGGCCGGTAAAATCCGTGCGGTTTATAGTTTCTGCCTAAAGGACAGCGAGATGAAGAGGTTTTTATTAGGGTATGTACTGCCGCGCATTGGGCAGTATATTATGGTAGTGTTTGTGGGGGTTACCGTTACCTTTGTCATCCCCCGTCTGTCGCCAAGCGATCCTGTTCAGGCCCAGATTACCCGCATGATGTCAGGCAGCGGTCAGTATACCCAGGAAACGCTGGATGATTTTAAGGCATCCCTCACGGCTCTTTACGGGCTTGAAGGTTCCGGTTTTCAACAATATCTGGAATTCTGGGGGCGTTTGCTCAGGGGAGACCTTGGACGTTCACTCTCTTCTTTCCCGACGCCAGTTACTGACCTGATCAAAAATGCCATGCCCTGGACGCTTGGACTGCTTCTTACCGCGACGATCATATCCTGGATTGCGGGGAACCTCTTGGGCGCGCTTTCGAGTTACTATCCAAAAAGCCGCGTTCTTAACACCGTTGGCGTGTTGAGCCAGGCGGTCCGGCCTGTTCCCTATTATATTCTGGCCCTGCTTTTGGTGGTGCTTTTTGCCTATGTCTGGCCGATTTTCCCCATACGCGGCGCTTATCCCATGGGCATGAGGCCAAATTGGTCATGGGGATTCGTCTTTACGGTTTTGTACCATTCCGTTCTGCCGGCCCTCAGCCTGGTATTGGGCGGGATAGGCGCATGGTTTGTCGGCATGAAATCGTTAACTTCAAACATTAACAGTGAAGATTATGTTGCGTACGCGGAAACCGCGGGCCTCAAGGACAGCAAGATCCTTTTTGGCTATGTGATGCGTAACGCCATGCTTCCGCAGATAACGGGCCTTGGTTTAAGCCTAGGTATGGCATTTAACGGCGCCCTTATTCTGGAAGTGATTTTCACGTATCCGGGCCTTGGACTTCTGGCATATCAGGCCGTACTCCTCACCGATTATACCTTGATTCTGGGCATTTCCATATTCTCGATAATCGGCATCGCAACCGCCGCCCTTATCCTGGACCTGATATATCCCCTCTTTGATCCGCGGGTGCGGTATCAGTAAGGAACAGACGATGATAAGAGTATTACGCGATCTTCTGCGTTTTGACGGCCGCTTTCGGGCTGCTTTTGTATTTCTCCTGCTCATACTGTTGTTAATGTTTCTTTCCTGGTTTTCCCCGTATGATATGACCAAAACCTTCCAGGTGGGGATTGATCTCCCCCCTTCCCCGCAGCATCTCTTTGGGACCAATACCAGGGGGCAGGACATCCTTTTCTGGATGGCCTATGCGGTGCGGAATTCCCTCTATTTGGGTGTTGTTACCGCCCTAGTATCCAGGGTCATCGCGGTGATCGTGGGGCTTACCGCCGGTTACCGGGGGGGATTCATCGACAAGCTGCTCATGTCAATAAACGATAGTTTTGTGGTCATGCCGGTACTGCCTATCCTGATTCTGCTCAGTTTTCTCCTGCGGGAGAACATGAACATTACCATCCTGGGGGTGTTTCTCGGGGTTTTCGGCTGGTCCTGGGATGCCCGGCTTATCCGCTCCCAGGTTTTAAGTTTGAAGGAACGTTCCTTTACCCGGACCGCAGTGTACTCCGGTACCAGGGCATTCCGAATCACCATGACGGAACATCTACCCTTTGTACTCCCCGTGGTCTTTGCCACCACTATCAACAATATGATCTGGTCCATAGGCATGGAAGTAACCTTAGGGGTCCTGGGACTCACCAGCATAATTACCCCTACCATTGGCTCTACAATCTATTGGGCCAACTCTCATCAGGCCATGATCGCCGGGGTCTGGTGGTGGCTGGCGGCCCCAATCGTTGTATCCGTGGTACTTTTCCTAGGGCTCTACCTCCTCTTCTCCAGCGTGAACGAGTACATCGATCCCCGGACCCGGCTGCGCCGGATGGGAGCGTAGTATGCCGGTTCTACAGGTAGAAAAACTAAAAGCCTATTACCGGACGGAGATGTACGGTATTTCCCGTATGGTCCGGGCTATTGACGATGTATCCATGACCCTGGAGCCCAACGAGATTTACGGGGTTGCCGGGGAATCAAGCTGCGGAAAAACAACCCTAATAAAAGTCTTGTCGGGGACTATCAAGCCGCCCCTCAAGGTATACGAGGGAAGCGTGATCTGCCAGTTCAAATGCGGCAGTGTTGACATGGCATCGGTAAGTACCGGGGAACTGCAAAAAAATGTGCGCTGGAAGGAAATTTCCTATATCATGCAGGGATCCATGAGCGTACTTAATCCGGTGCGCAAGGTGATAAAAACTTTTGAAGATATCATCAGTACCCATGAGGGGATTAAAAATCGCGCCGAATTTGTAGAACGGACCAGGGAGCATGTAAAAAAATTGGGGCTTCCCCCGGATGTGCTTTATTCCTACCCCCATGAGCTTTCCGGCGGTATGCGGCAGCGGGTCGCCATTGCCCTGGCAACGGTATTCCACCCAAGCCTTATCATTGCTGATGAACCGACCACCGCCCTGGATGTGGTAGTCCAGCGAGGGGTATTGCAGCTTCTTAAAGAAATACAGGGGGAATCGAAAAACACGGTACTCCTGGTAACCCATGATATGGCGGTCCATGCCAATGTGGCCGACCGGGTGGGAATCATGTATGCCGGACGCCTGGTGGAAGAAGCGCGGACGGAGATCATCTTCAAGAAACCGGAGCATCCCTATACCCGGCATCTGATCAGTTCTCTCCCCGTAATCGGGGATAAATCGGGAAAGTCGAGCCTTGAAGGTACGCCGCCAAATCTGGCAAATCCGCCTGAAGGCTGCCGGTTCCACCCCCGCTGCCCTGTGGCGCGGGAATCCTGCAAAACCGAAGTTCCGCCCATGCGGGACCTGGGGTCCGGTCATCGTGCGGCATGCCATCTTTTACAGGGAGGGGCGCAGTGAGGGATACAACAACAGCGGAACTGTTGAGGGTAAGCCATGCAAGCCGGTATTTTTACACCGGGGGTATTATTAACGGTACTAGGCTCATGGCGGTAAACGATGTAAGTTTTGCCCTTAACAAAACTAGTCCCGAGATTTTCACGATTGCCGGGGAATCGGGGAGCGGTAAAACTACGCTTTCCCGGCTCCTCTTGCGGGACCTGGAACCTTCCGGCGGGGAAGTTCTTTTTGAGGGCCAAAACGTTGCCGCCATCAAAAAAAACAATGAATTCACGGCTTTTATGAAGAAGATTCAGCCGGTTTTTCAAAATCCCTTCGAGACCTTTAACCCCCTGCGCCGGGTGGAGGAATATCTGATTGACACTGCCATTAACTTTGAGGCGGCGGCTGACCGAAAGGCCGCGCGTACGGTGGCAGACCGGGCGCTGCATCTGGTGGGTCTATCCCTGGAGGAAATATCCCGCCGGTATCCCCATGAACTTTCCGGCGGGCAGATTCAGCGGATTTCGGTGGCCCGTTCCCTTATCCCCAATCCCAGTCTTATTCTGGCGGACGAGCCGGTATCCATGGTGGACGCAAGCCTCCGCATGGCTATTGTGAATCTCTTCAGAAAATTACGGGATAAGGAAGGGGTAAGCGTTATTTACATCACCCATGACCTCGCCACCGCCTATTACATTAGTAACCGTATTGCGGTAATGCTGCGGGGCTATGTGGTGGAGATGGGACCCGTGGAGGCGGTGCTTGGGAATCCCCTGCATCCCTACACTCAGCTTCTTAAAGAGTCGGTCCCCGCCCCCGACCCGGCAGACAGGGAGGCATGGGCCAAACGAATAGGGTTGTCAACCCAGGAAGTCAAAGAGTATTCACGGGTGGGCTGTAAATTCGCCGCCCGTTGCCATAAGGCCCTAGAAAAATGCCGCCAGGCTGATCCGCCCGATGTGGAAGCGGAGGGAAGAACCGTTAAGTGCTATCTCTATGGAGGTAATTCATGAACAAGGTTGTTGTTAACACGCCGCAGGGTACTGTCAGAATCAGCCGTCATATCTACGGCCATTTCTCGGAACACCTGGGCCGTTGCATCTACGGGGGCTATTGGGTGGGGAACGATCCGGAGGCCCTGGCCCGCATCCCCAATACCGGCGGTATCAGAAATGACGTGGTGGCGGCGCTGCGGCATATCAGGGTACCGAATATCCGCTGGCCAGGGGGCTGTTTTGCCGATGAGTACCACTGGAAGGACGGCATAGGCCCCCGGGAGGGCCGGCCCAAAATGGTAAACACCCACTGGGGCGGGGTTACCGAAGACAACAGTTTTGGTACCCATGAATTTCTCACGCTCTGCGAACGAGTGGGCTGCGAGCCGTATATCTGCGGAAACATAGGCTCCGGTACGGTACAGGAACTTTCCCAATGGGTAGAGTACTGCAATTTTGACGGCGTAAGCCCCATGTCGGATCTGCGGCGGAAGAACGGCAGGGCCGAGCCTTGGAATGTGCGCTTCTGGGGCATCGGGAACGAAAGCTGGGGCTGCGGTGGAAACATGACGGCGGAATTCTACGCTGATAACTACCGCCGCTACGCAACCTACGCCCGGAACTACGGCGGCGTAAAACTCTACAAGATCGCCTGCGGTCCCTCGGATTCCAACTATCATTGGACCAGGGTACTGATGGAAAAAATCCAAAGTTCCCAAGGTTCTCTGCTCAACGGCTTTTCCCTGCATTACTACACGATCCCCGGCGACTGGTCCAGCAAGGGTTCCGCTACGGATTTTAACGAAGGCGATTGGTTTGTTACCATGCGGAAGGCATACTTCACCGGCGAACTCCTCCGCAAGCATGGGACGATTATGGACGAGTACGATCCGGACCGCACGGTGGGCCTCGTGATGGACGAGTGGGGGACCTGGTACGATGTGGAACCAGGGACCAATCCCGGTTTCCTCTACCAGCAGAATTCCCTGCGGGACGCACTGGTGGCGGGGATTCACTTCAACATCTTCAACAACCACGCGGAACGGCTTTTCATGGCCAATATCGCACAGACCATCAATGTACTCCAATCGGTGATCCTCACCGAGGGGACAAAAATGATCCTGACGCCAACGTACCATACGTTTGATATGTACAAGGTACACCAGGACGCGCTTAAGCTTCCGGTGTATGTGGAAAGCGAATCCAGGGATGGCATACCCCTTATCAGCGCCAGTGCATCCCTGGATGACGCGGGTAAGCGGCACCTGTCGCTGACCAACATCGATCTTGCCGGCGAACAGGAGATACGGGTGGAACTCTGGGGCCTTACCGTAAGCCCTTCTCTTAAAATTTCGGGGACCATTATCAATTCTGGGCGTATTCAAGATTGTAACACCTTTGAAGAGGGCGGCAAGGTTTGTATCGGTACATTTACCGGCGCCTCCGTTTCCGGCACGGCCCTGCGGGTGGTCTTACCGCCCCATTCCCTGGTTACCCTGGAATTAGGATGAATCCGGTTTCATTGATAAACCCAGTTCATCAAGGCTGGCGGCACGCAGGCTGAAATTACAAAATCCGCGAATATATTCTCAAGCAACAAGGAGTGTTACATGAAGGGAAAGATGACGATTCACCGGGAATTTTCAATCGGCGAAGTGGACAAGCGTATCTATGGGTCCTTTATTGAGCATCTTGGCAGGGCGGTCTACGGCGGCATCTACGAGCCGGGACACCCGGAGGCCGACGAACGCGGCTTCCGCAAAGACGTAATCGGCCTGGTCCGGGAACTGGGCGTCCCCATCGTGCGTTACCCCGGGGGTAATTTTGTTTCCGGTTACAACTGGGAGGACGGAGTTGGCCCGGTGGAAAAACGTCCGGTCCGGCAGGACCTGGCCTGGATGTCCCTGGAACCCAACACGATAGGGACCAATGAATTTGCCGAATGGGCCCGCCGGGCGGGAACCGAAGTGATGATGGCGGTGAACCTGGGAACCCGCGGTCCTGACGCGGCCCGGAACCTGGTGGAGTACTGTAACTTTCCCAAGGGTACCGCGTGGAGCGATCTCCGGCGCAGTCACGGCCACGAAGCGCCCCACAATATTAAGCTCTGGTGTCTGGGGAACGAGATGGACGGCCCCTGGCAAATTTGTCACCGTACCGCCGCCGAGTACGGCAGGATCGCCGCGGAGGCCGCCAAGGTGATGAAGTGGACAGACCCTTCTATCGAACTGGCAGCCTGCGGTAGTTCCAACGCCCAGATGCCCAGCTTTGGCAGTTGGGAATCAGAGGTCTTGGACCATGTGTACGATCATGTGGAATATGTGTCCCTTCATATTTATTTTGGCAACCGGGATAATGACACGCCTAATTTCCTGGGCAAAAGCCTGGAGATGGACTCCTTTATCAGAACCGTAACGGGAATCTGCGATCTGGCAAAGGCAAAGCGGCGGAGCAAGAAAACAGTAAACCTCTCTTTTGACGAGTGGAATGTCTGGTTCCACAGTAACGATGCGGATACAAGAATAAAAAAGTGGACTATCGCGCCGGCCCAGCTTGAGGACATCTACACCATGGAAGACGCGCTGGTAGTCGGCTGTATGCTCATCACCCTGCTCAAAAACGCGGACCGGGTAAAAGCGGCCTGCCTGGCCCAACTGGTCAATGTTATTGCCCCCATCATGACCGAAAAGGGCGGCAAGGCCTGGCGGCAGAGCATCTTCTACCCTTTCATGCACGCCTCGAAGTACGGCAGGGGAACCGCCCTCTGCTGCCCGGTAAGCAGTGAAAAGTACGATTCCCGGGAATACACGGACATCCCCTATCTGGAAACCGTGGCGGTCCATGATGAAGCGGGGGAGGCCCTCACCATTTTCGCGGTCAACCGGAATCTTTCGGAGGTCCTGGATATGGAGGCCAATATGTATGGGTTTGAGGATTACCGGTTTATTGAGCATATCACCCTGCACAATCCGGACCTTAAGACGGTCAACGCCGCCGGGGAGGAAAAGATACGGCCCGCGTCCGCGCCGGGAAGGCTTGATGGAACCATGCTGCAGACCGCCCTGCCCCCGGCATCATGGAACGTGATACGATTAGGAAAGCGGCGGGAGGGATAGGTGAAATGGAAATAACCTGATCGAATGGTCTTGTTATTTCCTTCCGCTCTATCCGGGGGTCCCGTATGACCGAAAAATAGTCCATAATTGGCAACAATGTCGGCCGTTGTTCTTTTTCCATGGCTCCCCTCCCAGAAAACCATGCCAAGTCTACCCCTTTCTCCCGCTTTTTTATATGCGCTGGCCCTGCGGGGTAGAGGCTTTTATCTGGTTAAAACAATACGGCAATGCTATACTGTGCCAAAAGCCGGGTTTCCCGGACCCGGTTATTTTTATTTTGGAGGAAATTCATGAAGTACCAATTGACGTTGCCCGTGCCGCTTGTTTTGGCCGCCGCCCTCATGGCGGCCTGTTCCAGCACCCCCGTTTTGATTGAGCCGGTAACGGGAAAGACCGTATTCATTCCCGGCAAAGATCACGAGATTCCCCTTGCCCTGTTCATGCCCGAAGACGCGTCGGCGGAGCATCCGGTACCGGCGGTGATTACCATTGTGGGTACCGGCTCCGACAAGGAAAGCTACGACAACCTTGCCTGGTATCTGAATACGGCCGGTATCGCCTGCATCAACTTTGACGTAGTCGGCACCGGCGAAAGCAAGGGTGATTATATTGACTACAGCTTTGAATCTGCGGTGTCGGATGCCAACACTGCGGCCGCCTGGGCGGCGACGATCCGGGGGATAGACGCAGACCGCATCGGGCTTTTGGGCTGGAGCCAGGGCGGTACGCTGGCAATCCTCGCCGCCAAAAACAACCCGGACTACAAGGCCGTGGGGCTCTGGGCCGCGGCGCTGGATCTCAGCATCCTGATTAGCCCCGAAATGCGCAACGAAGCGGCGGCAACGGGGAAGACCCTGCTGGATCTGGGATTCCGTCCTCCCCTGAGCCTTAGCAAACGGTGGATCGATGAGGTGGACAGCACCGACATTCTGGCTGCCGTTCCCCTGATACCGGCACCGATCTATATCCTGGCGGGGTCGGAGGACGAGACGGTACCCCCCCAAAACAGCCGGGATATAGCCGCCGCCGCTAAAAACAGCGCCTCCAGGCTGGAGATCATTGACGGTTTTGATCATACCTTCGGTGCCTTCAGCGGGGATCTGAGCAACTTCAACATGGTCTGCGGCAAAACCGCCGACTGGTTCGCCGGGATACTGAAGAAATAATCCAGGACCGGGGCGGAACGCAGGGGGCCCTGCCCCAGGCAGGCCAGCACATATAAATTAACGTGAGTTCGATGAGACTAATGTATCCGCGAATGAACGCGAATTTTCACGAATTATTTGTAGAAATTTGTGCTAATTCGTGTAATTCGCGGACTTTTTTCTTTGGTGTCGAACTCACGTTAAATTACCCTGGACCAGCGGCGGGAGGGATAGGTGAAATGGAAATAACCTGATCGAATGGTCATGTTATTTCCTTACTGCCTACTATTTACCTATACCGCTTCGATAGTCCGGATAACTTTTTCTCATACTATGGAGTATCTCGTTTTATCGGTCATCGGCGCAAAGAACGGTTGGCCGACCTTGTGTTTTCCGTCCTTCTTGTCCACTATACTGATAGCATGAATATACGCGGTCCTTTCCTGCCGGGGCTTTTAGCCCTATGTTTTATCGGTTCTCTCTTCCTGTCCGCCGCTTGCGGCTCCCGCGGCGCCGGCGTATCCCCCGGCGTGGTTTTCTCCGGATCCCTCGCAGCCCCCGGACGGGCGGTGGAGGGGCTGAGCGCGTACCGGATCGCCTATTACCAGGCGGAAGCGGACGGGACGGGGGGGACGGAAGCCGGAAGCATAGCGGAAAACGATGAGCCTTTTACCCTGGTGGATTATGGACCTCAAGGGGAACTGCCGTCTGAAGTAACAAAACCTGCTATATATATGGTTTTTTCCCAGCCCGTAGTGCCTCTGGCCAAGCTGGGGGAGTCCCTCCGCTGGGAAGAAGGCGCGCCGGATCCGGGGCTCTTTACGGTGGATCCGCCCCTGCCGGGGGTGTTCCGCTGGTACGGGACGCGGCTTCTCGCCTTCGAGCCCGATGCCGCCAGCCTACCCCAGCGGCGGTATACGGTACGGGCTTCGGAGCGGCTCAGGTCCCTGGGGGGGAAGAGCCTTGAGGGAGAGCGGAGCTTCAGCTTCGAGACAGAGCGGCTTTCGGCGCTCTATTGGCAGATTGGGGAAGGGGAATACCCGGCGCCGGCTTGGGACGCGCCGCCTGATGAGGCGAAGAAGCTCCTCTTCATCTTTTCCTATCCGGTGAACCTCGACGAGATACGGCGGTGGATACGGGTCACCCTGAGGGACGAACCTTCCAGGGAAATCCCTTTCCGGGTGTCCCGGCCAACGATAGACGAAACGCGATTCCGGCAGGACCAGGGGGTGCTGGTAACGCTGGAACGGGAACTTCCCCCCGACACGGATGTGGATGTTATGGTGCTGCGGGGCGCCCGGTCAGAGGCGGGCTGGCTGGGTTCCACCGCCGACGCGGTTTTCAGTTTTCATACCCTGCTTCCCTTTGATCTGGAGTATGCCGGCGTCCGTTCCGAATCGTATCCCCGGACAGAACAGAGCGGCGGCATCCCTATCCTTCTTGATTTCAGCCATTCCCTGGATCCGGCGGGCGCGGCGGAAATGTTTTCGGTAGAAGGGTTCCCGGCTTTAACGGAGGAGCAGGTTCACGTCTATGGAAACCGGGTGATCCTGAACCAGTTGCCCCTGGAATACCGCAGGGCCTATGCCGTAACGATACGCGCCGCGTTGCGGGACCTTTGGGGCAGGCGGTTCGGAGAGGATCGGGTGGTTAGGGTGGAAACAGGGGAGGCTAACAGCTATGTGTTCATCGGGAACCGGGGATCCCGGATGCTGGAGGCGGGCTTTACCCCCGCCGTGATCTGGGAAGCCCAGAATCCCCCGTCCCTGCGCCGGATCGTGCAGGCGGCGGCGGGGCCCTATGAGCGTCCGCCCTTAGATGCGCTGAAAACGGCGGACCTGATGGACGTACCCCGGAACACGAAGCAGTATTTTATGGAGGATCTGTCCCCCTTCCTGGGACCCGCCGGTACGGGAAGCGTCCGGATGCGCTGGGATTACGAGACCCGTTCAGTATGGGAGCCGGGCCGGACCTACCGGAACAGCCCCTGGCTTACGGTGCAGGTTACCGATATAGGGATCACCCTCCGGTACGGGTACAACCGGATCCTGGTCTGGGCGACCCGGCTTTCCAGCGGGAACCCGGTGGCGGGGGCGCGGGTTACCCTTCTAGAGGGGACCTCCCCGGTAACCCAGGGACATACCGACGAGCAGGGGCTTGCGGTCTTTAATTTTCCCGAAGGAGACTTTGTTTCCCGGTTTACCCGGCCGGTGGATTACGCCGAAACCGGGCGGGAAGAAACCGGGGACGCGGTGGGGAAGGGGCTGCGTATACGGGTAACCCAAGGCGGCGGCCCCCAATCCGGAGGCGACGAGGTTGAGTTTATCCCCAACGACAGCCACAACTTCTGGCGTTCCAACATAGACGCGGCGATCTCCCCCTTCGAGGCGGAACAGGAACGTCAGGCGATCTTGCTCTTTACCGACCGGGGCGTCTACCGGCCCGGAGAAACCGTAACCTTCCGGAGCATAGACCGGATACTCCGCCGGGGCCAATACCGCGCATACCAGGGACCCTACGCCATTACGGTAAAAAGCGGCGCTTCCCGCTCCCCCCCTGTCGCGTCTCTTTCGGGGATCGCCGGCCAAAACGGCGGAAGTTACGGGTCTTTTACCCTGCCCGCCGGCCTTGATCCCGGAAAGTATGCTATCGTTTATAAACGGGGCGAAGCGGAATCGTCGGTTGATTTTACGGTCGCTAATTTTGAACGCCTGCGTATGGAAGCGTCCCTGCGCTTCGCGGAGACGGCCTCTTTGCTGGGGGAGGCGATTTCCGCCCGTCTTTCCGCTTCCTACCTTGCCGGGGGCGTACTGGCGGGAGCGCCCTATTCCTGGTACTGGACCCGGGAACCCGCAGCTTTCAATCCCGGCGGCCCGTGGCTTTACTGGAAGTTTGGGCCGGAACATTCGGACGGACGCTCCTTTATAGCCCAGGGTGATGGGAACCTGGGGCCCGACGGCGCCGCCGGTATCATGCAGGAGCCCCGTCCCGACGGCATTGAGGGATCGCCTTACCGGTACCGCCTGGAAGCCTCGGTCCAGGACGCGGCCCGGCAGTCCATATCGGTTACGGATGCCGTACTGGTGCATCCTGCGGCGTTCTACATCGCCGCCCGGCTTGATCCGGGGAAACGGCGTTCCGGTTCGGACCTTCCCGCCGTTCCCTCAGCCTCGTTTCTTGCCGCCGGAAGCCCGGCGGCCTTGAGCTGGGCGCTCCTTTCCCCCTCAGACGGCGCCCTTGACGGGGCGTCCGCGCCGCTTTCCATCCAGTTTATCCGCTATGAATGGAAGCAGGCGCATCAGGCCGGAATTTCGGGCCGGGTGAACCTGCTTTGGGAGCGGGAGGAAGAAGTAGTGGAAGAGCGGACCATAACCCTTGCATCCCTGGGGAAGAAAAACAGCGGCGTGGTTGCCTTTACCCCGGACCGGGGCGGCCAGTGGGAGGTACGGCTGAAGAGCCGGGACAGTCAGGGCCGGACGGCGGTAACCCGGTTCGGTTTCTACGTGAGCGGCGCGGGATGGGTGCGCTGGGGGAACGATGATGTGGACCGGGTCATCATGACGCCGGATCGGGCTGTCTACGCCCCCGGGGATACCGCGAAACTTCTGGTCCGTTCGCCCCTGCCCAAAGGCGCGTACCTTCTTACCCTGGAACGGGAGGGAATCATCTCCGAAAAGATAGTGGAACTGGATGGTTCGGCCCGGACCATAGACATCCCCATTGAGGAGTCCTTTGTTCCCGTCGTATACGCGGCCCTGTCTTCGTTTACGGTACGCCGGGGACCGCCGGAAAACAGTTACTATCTTCCCGACCTGGACAAGCCCAAAGGGATATTCGGGATCGTGGCCTTACCGGTGGACGCGGCTGGACGGCATTACGAGGTAAAAATCGAAACCTCCAAAGGCGTATACGGTCCGGGTGAGGAAGCGGAGGCCCGTATCCGCGTCATGTTGAACGGAAAGCCTGCGGCGAATACGGAGGTAACGTTTATGGCGGCGGACCGGGGAGTGGTGGACCTCATCAATTACCATGTGCCCGACCCCCTGGCCTTTTTCTACGATCCCCGGCGTTTCCCCCTGGGCGTACGGGGGGCGGACAGCCGATCCCTGCTCATCGATCCCGTAACCTATTCCCTGTCGGACTTGCAGGGCGGCGACAGCGGAGACGCTTCCAAACTTGCCGAGCGCGGGGACTTTAGGCCCACCGCCGTGTTTGAGCCCTGTCTGATCACTGACCGGAACGGAATCGCCTCGGTGAAATTCACCCTTCCCGATACGCTTACCACCTACCGCTGTACCGCCGTGGCGGCGGGGATCACCGAGTTCGGCATCGCCGAGGAGGACCTGCGCGTAAGCGCCCGCTTGACCGCCGTCGCCGCCCTTCCCCGGAAGCTGCGCTGGCGGGATACCGGTTCGGTATCCCTCATCCTTACCAACCTGGAAAAAGAACCCGTCGAAGCCCAGGTCTCCCTCGCGGTTGAAGCAGCGCTGGAAGTGGACGGGGAATCCGCGAAGACGGCGCGGATTCCCCCCGGATCGTCGGCGGAAGTCTCTTTCACGGTTGCCGCGGTGGGAACGGGACAGGCCCGGCTCGTCTTCACCCTCAAATCCCCCGCGGTAAACGAGCGTATTCTGAGGTCCCTTACGGTGGATCGGCCCGTACTGTACGAGACCGTTACCGCCCTGGGGAACCTGGGGGCGGACGCTGGTTTTGTTGAGGAAGGACTGGTCCTGCCGTCCCTGGTTCCGCCGGGAACAGGCAGCCTGTCCGTCAGCCTGTCCGCCTCCCGCCTGGGGCTGCTCCGGGAAGCGGTGGGATATCTTCTGGATTATCCCTACGGATGCCTTGAGCAGCGTACCGCAGCGCTCCTGCCCCTGGTAAGTTTCGGGGATCATATAGCGGCCTTTAACCTGGAAAGCGGGACGGAGAATCCCCGGCAAAGGGTTGAAGAGGAGCTTGCCCGAATCGCTAAAACCAGACTGCCCGACGGGTCCTATCCTTACTGGCCCGGCGGACAGGACGGCAATGTGATGATTACCCTCCGGGTGGCCCATATCGCGGCCCTGGTCCGGGCAAAGGGCTATGAGGTTCCCGCAAGCCTGGACATTCCCGGAATGCTCGCCTTTATTACCGCTTCCGAAGAAGCCCGCCGCATCCTGTCCGGCGATCCCTTCCTGGAAGGTTACGCCCTCTGGATACGGGCCATGCACGGCGAGCGGGTAGGAAGCGGGATAACCGCGTTTCTCAAGAAAGGGGATGAACCGGGCGTATGCGGGTTTGCTTTCGCCGGCCTTGCCGCCCTGGAACTGGGGCAGAAGGCGGCGGCCCTTACCGCCAGGGACCGAATCAGACGGTTTATCCGTCCTGGCGCCCGGACAGTGGACCTTGCGGATACCTATGAAAGCGGGGATACCTTCTGGGGGTATGATACGGACCGGTACGCCCTGGCGCTTATGGTGTATCACGCCCTGAATCCCGATGACGATATGACCAGCCGCCTTGCCAACGCCCTGGTGGAACGGCAGCGGCGCGGGGTCTGGTCCAATACCAGCGCTTCCTTCTGGGCCGTCCTCGCCTTTGGCCGGATCGCCGAGGCCGAAGCCGCGCCGGGACCGGATTTGAGCGCCCAGGTCTCCTTGGGACCGGTCCCCCTCCTTGCCGGGGAGTTCCATTCCTACGGCGGCGTACCCCTTTCCCGAACCTTTCCCTTTACCTCCCCGCCCCTGGACCGCGTGGCGCGGGATGTCCCGCTTCCCCTGAGGATAGAGCGGAATGGCTCAGGCCGGCTTTTCTATACCCTGAACCTCCGTTATGGCATACCCGCCGAGCTGGCCGCTCCCCGGGACGAAGGATTTTCGGTGTTTACCGAAATACTGGACTCCGGCGGTAATCCGGTCAGAGACGGTAGGCTTATCCCCGGCAGGACCTACACCCGCCGGGTAGTGGTATCAGGCGCCCGTTCCCGGTCCTTCGTAGTCCTCCGGGTTCCGGTCCCGTCCGGGGCGGAGATTATAGACGCCGCCCTGGTAACCAGCCCTACCCTTCCCCCGATGGAAGAAGAAGGGGAAGACCATGGGGAAGGCCGGGCCGCTGGGGAAGAAGACGGCGGCTGGTACAGGCGGCGCGAGGCCCCGCCGACGCGGTTCGTCATGGACGATGAGGTCCGTTTCCATTGGGACTATTTTCCTCCGGGAAGGCGGGAAGCGCGGTTCCGTTTCCGGGCGGTAATGCCCGGTATCTATCCCACGCCGCCGGTTCAGGCGGAATGTATGTATGAGGAAGAGGTCTTTGGCCGTTCCGCGGGGGAGCTGATACGGATTGGGGGGTAAGCTGAAGTTTAGGAGGGTAAAACTCCTCTTCCTCGCGGCGGTCCTTGCCGTTCTCGCGGCGGTCTTCCGCCTTGTTTTGGCCCTGGTTCCCTATCCGGAACTCACGTCCTATTGTTCCCGGTCCTACGGGCTGGTGATACGGGACCGTAACGGCGCGGCGCTCCGGGTCCTGCCGGCGGAGGACGGGGTCAAACGGGAATGGGTTGATCTTGAGGATATTCCCCCCGGAGCCGTCCGCGTCTTTATCAGGGCTGAGGACCGGCGGTTTTACTTTCATCCCGGCGTTGATCCTCTGGCGGCCCTGCGGAGCGCGGTACGGAACCTTATGGCGGGGAGGATCCTTTCCGGGGCGTCTACCATCACCATGCAACTTGCCCGGCTTATCCGCGTCCGGGAGCCGGGACTTGCGGGCAAGCTGGGCGAGGCATGGGATGCCCTGCGCCTTGAGGCGCGGCTTTCCAAGAAGGAGATACTGGAACTGTGGTTCAACGGCATTCCCTTCGGGAGCAACATAGAAGGGCTTGCCGCCATGACCCGCGCCCGGTTCGGCGTTCCCGTGGAGCGTCTTGACGATGCCGGGGCCGCGCTTTTGGCGGTAATTCCCCGGCGGCCCGCCCTGTACGATCTGGCCGCCAATTCCGCGGCGGCGGTCCGGGCCGCCGCTGCCCTGTCCCAACGATGCGGCCTTAACCTGGACGCGGCAACGCTCCGGGCCGCGGTGGAAACCACGGACAGTAGGGATCTCGCTCCTTTCTACGCTCCCCACTTTACCGAACGTATCGCGGGTTTGCCGGAATTCCGCAGCCCGGCGCGGCGCGGCGAGAGAGCGGCGCGGACTTCCCTGGATCTGCCTATCCAGATATTCGCGGAAGAAGCCCTGCGGGCGGAATTGAGGGGGCTCAGCGGCAACCGGGTTACGAACGGGGCGGTTCTCGCGGTAGAGAATGAAACCGGGGCGGTCCGGGTCTATGCGGGTTCCGCCTCATGGTTTGACGACCGGGTTTCCGGCAAGATAGACGGAATCCGGGTACGGAACCAGCCGGGTTCCTGCCTAAAACCCTTTCTGTACGCCCTGGCCCTGGACTCAGGCTTCAGTCCCGCAGATATACTGCCCGATCTGCCCAGTGTTTTCGGCGGAAGCGAAGCCTACATTCCCTCCAATTTTAACCGCCGTTTCAACGGGCCGGTCCGCCTGCGTCTGGCCCTGGCCTCCTCCCTCAACATCCCGGCGGTGTATCTTTTGGAACGCCTGGGGGTAAGGAACTTTGAGGAATACCTTGCGGCCCTGGGCTTTGATTCCTTGGCCGCGTCCATGGGGACCCACGGTACGGGCCTAGCCCTGGGTAACGCCGAGGTGAGCCTTGAGGAACTGGTCAGGGGTTTTTCCGCCTTTCCCCGGGGCGGTTCGCCGGTAGTCTTGCGGTGGCTCGAAGGGTCCGGCGATACCGGCGACGGTTTTTCCGCGTATCCCTCCGGTAAGGCGATGTCTTCCTATGCGGCGTGGATGATCGCGGACATACTCTCGGACCGGGGGAGCCGCTTTGTGGGTTTCGGCCCCGCGCCGGCCCTGACAACGGAGTTCCCCTCCCTGTTCAAGACCGGAACCGCCAACCAGTTTCAGCATATCTGGGCGCTGGGGGCAACGCAGCGTTTTACGGTGGGAGTATGGATGGGGAACTTCTCCGGGGAGACCGTGGTGGGCCGTACCGGAAGCTCCATCCCCGCCCGGATCGCACGGGACCTTTTGGCCGCCTTGGAACAATCCGCAGGCCGCCTGGGCAACGCGGTGGGCGGGCATCCAGGCGGCCCACGTCCTGAACGGGTCCGGGAGGCGCGGATCTGCGCCCTTTCGGGCATGAGCGCGGGGCCGTTCTGTCCCGGCGCGGTACGGGAGTGGCTGCCGCCGGGCGGGAACGCTCCCTGTACCTGGCATACCGGCGGAGAGACCCGGTTTCCCCCGGAATACCGGGCGTGGCTTACGGAACAGTTCCGGTCGGGGAGGATCAGCGCCGGGGAAGGGGGCGGCAGGATACGGCAACCCCTGCCCGGCTCGGTGTACTACCTGGACAGCGGTCTGCCACCGGACGCCCAAGCCCTGCGGATTGAAACCGCAGGGCTTGGGCCAGGGGCCTTTGTCTATGCCGACGGATTTTTACGGGGCCTCTTGAACCCGGCGGGAGTCTTTGTGCTGCCCCTTTCCCGCGGACGGCATACCGTTGTGGTAGAAGACGAAGAAGGCTCAACCGCCCGGGTGGAATTTGAGGTCCGCTAATCCGGGAGCCTGCCGCATTCGCGGATTTTCCGGCCCTGCCGCCGTGTTCACGGGATGATGCGTCATGGTATGACGGCGAAGTAAATCTCCGAGTTGGGCCTTTCTGGTTGGTGGGGGACTCCCAGCGGAGGTTGTAGTAGACCCGCCTGCCCCGGTCACCCTCGTCGGAGGTCAGGGTGAAGGGGCTGGCGGTGTCGAAGTCCGAGTTGGCCAGCTCCTGCCGTCAGCATATTTACCTCCTCGCTGGTCGCTACGATTGCCGCGTAAACGTTGTTTCAAACATTTGTTTCAGTTCATCCATGGACTTGGCCTGGCTCATAAGGCTGGAAAATAATTCGCAGTCTTTTTCGCGTTCTTCTTCGCGGCCTCTTTCGATGCCTTCTTCGCGGCCTTCTTCACGGCCTCTTTCCCAGCTTTCTTCGCGGGCTACCTTTATGGCGTCCTCTAAATTCCATTCTGCCGTCAGCATATTTACCTCCTCTGGCGATAGCTTTTCAAAAAAATCTTTTAGGATATTGTGCCTTTTGCAGTAGCTTATCGAATCCGCTATGGCCTTCTCCCTTATTTGTTCCCTGCTCATCCCGGGATTCTCTTTTGCTATACGCTTTTGCGTTGCTTCTACTAGGTCGATGTATCTAACATACTCGTGCAAAAGCGGGCATTTCTCAATTATCCGGTGGTTGTATCCTTCGTTGATGTTGATTACCGTTACCGCTAATTCCAGGGTTACTTTTCCGCCCTCTCCGTCATCTTCAAACGCATCGGATAGTTTGAGGGTCTGCTTGTCCTTTTTCATGGCGGGGGCTTTGCACAATACGATGAACTCTGGGCGCGGCATTTTTATCAGCTTTTCGCGGTACACGGCGGACTTGTCCGTGATATAGTTCTCAAACAGGCGTGCTATATACGAGAGAAAGCGCAAGGGCATATTCTCGTTAAGGCTGGATTGGTGTTCCGTTGCAAGCACTAATTTTCCCGCAATGATGCCTGAAACATCGTTTTTTCTCATGGTGAAAAGGGTTTCAGGGAGGGTATTCATCAGGACTTCGGTGTTTTCATCGTAGTTTTTGCCGGATACGGCGTTGTAAAGGGAGAGAAAGGCCGTGCGGTTGTTAAACAGCGACCTAAAAAGGCTGTCCTTGTAAATCCCGCTCATGGAACTCATGCTACGGGTTTTTATGGGGCTAGGCAAGGGGCGGCGGCCTCCCGGACACGCCCATAAAAGAGGGCCGCCCCGCTCCCGCCGGACGGCCCTCTTCCCACATCAATCCCCGGCATTCACGGGATGACGGCAAGGATTGTTCTTAGCCGACTAAGGGTTCTTCTTAGTCGACTAAGAAACATTCTTAGCCGGCCAAGGATTCTTCCCGGTCAACTATAGAACGTTCTTGCTCATTCAAAAACACGCTTGATGCCTTTCTTAGGGCTTTATGAGCGGGAAGCGGACGATTACGATGCCCGAACCGCCGTTGCCGCCCAGTGGTGATGC
The DNA here is from genome assembly GCA_031259515.1 of Treponema sp. Lineage (GTDB taxonomy): Bacteria > Spirochaetota > Spirochaetia > Treponematales > Breznakiellaceae > JAIRLK01. The sequence continues at coordinate 19,233 of JAIRLK010000201.1, forward strand.
TGTGCCCCAACCGCCGCCGCCGGAACCACCGTCTCCTGTCCCCAGATCGCCGTCATTACCCCCGGTCACGCCGTAAGCCTCAAGCGGCTGAGTAGGGGATTCCGTAAAAATATTGCGCGCGCCGCCCCCGCTGCCGCCATTAAAATTGGCTCCGCCGGTACCGCGTCCGGTCCTGCAATGGACCTGGCCCCACCGCCGCCTATCAGAACGTCAACGGTAAAGGGAGCGGGGCCGCCGTCTTGCGGTTGAGGGGGAACGGCGGTAATGGGGCTGAAACATCCTGCAAGCAGAGCCGCCAGGACGCCGGACAGGAACAAACGGTTTACGGTTTTCATAAAGAACCTCCTGAAAGGTTTATTCCCCTGATGGGGACGTAGGGGAAACCCCGGTCCCGCGGGGGTAGATTTGCGGGGGAGGGGTAAGAAAAAAACAGGGACAGGGATATACGGAAGGAGTTAGAGAGAGGGGGGTAACGTTTTAGCCGCTGTATGCAACCCGGAGAAAACCGCTCTTTTTAAGCAACCGCCCATTGTCCGTCCCCTTGAAACTAACTATTCTCATAAACCGGTACTCTCTAAATATACCGCATTTCAGGAAAAAAACAATACCGCGCGCGGAAATCACCTATAACACGCCGACCCTCAGCAGGTTTTCACCCGCCATTCCCCTATATTCCGCTTCCCGTAATCAAAACTTATCCCCACCTTGAACTGTTTCTTGCCGTTCCCGCACCAGGGCAGCAGGTATTCTCTGCTCTCTATCTGCTCCAATGCCTCCTCAGCGCTCCCGTTCAGCTTGAACTCAAAGCAGTACACGTACTTCCGCGTCTCTACCAAACAGTCTATGCGCCCAGCCGCCGTCTGTACCTCGGACAGGCAGAACAGCCCCAACATCCTGAACAC
>JAIRLK010000206.1 GCA_031259515.1 Treponema sp.
CAGGCCAAGTCTATGGATGAACTGAAACAAATGTTTGAAACAACGTTTACGCGGCAATCGTAGCGGCCAGCGAGGAGGTAAATATGCTGACGACAGGAGCTGGTCAACTCGGACTTCGACACCGCCAGCCCCTTCACCCTGACGTTCAACGAGGCTGACCGGGGCAAGCGGATCTACTACAACCTCCGCTGGAGTCCCCCACCAATCAGAAAGGCCCCAACTCGGAGATTTACTCCGCGATCATCCCGTGAACACGGCGCCTGATCAAAAAATCCGGGTAATCGGTGTCGAACGTTAATTCGCAATCTGTGTGCCGCTTTTGTTTTCCCTCTGCCCCGGTCAACAGGTTAAGAATTCGTGTCCACCGATTACCCGGATTTTCACAGATTTTAAGTGGGCTTTAGTACAAAAATCCGGGTAATCCGGGTAATCTGTGGACCTCCCTTAAAATTCGCCTTTTTTCATTAAACTGCTGTTAACCTACTTGACTGAAATATATTTCAGTATTACAATGAAATAAATTACATCGCATGGATGCGATTCACTACCTGAACAACGAGGACTTTTATGAAAATCATACAAACAGAGGCGGCGCCCGCCGCTATTGGACCGTATTCACAGGGGATTATTGTGGGGAACCTGGCGTTTACCTCTGGACAGATACCGCTTTCCGCGGAAACCGGGGAAGTGGTCGGCGCAACGGTCGCGGAACAGACCGAGCGGGTCATCAAAAACCTGAAGGCGGTGCTTGAAGCCGCGGGGAGTTCCCTGGACAAGGTGGTAAAGACCACCTGCTTCCTGGCGGATATGGGAGACTTTGCCGTGTTTAACGAAGTCTACGCGAAACATTTTACGGGAAAGCCCGCCCGGTCAACCGTGGCGGTAAAGCAGCTTCCCCGGAATGTGCTGGTGGAGATCGAAGCGGTAGCGGAACTGGTGTAACCGGGCGGTTTAGGGCCGGTGTTTATACTATTTTTTATTACGACAAGGAGTGGAGAATGATCGATTTTAGCGCGATTAAAAAGGCGGCTGAGGGGTATGAAAAGGACATGACCAAGTTCCTGAGAGACCTGGTGCGTCTTCCCGGTGAGAGCTGCGGGGAAAAAGAAACCGCGGCCCGTATTGTTGAGGAGATGGAGAAACTTGGCTTTGACCAGGCGGGCCTGGACGCTATGGGCAATGTCATCGGCTACATGGGGAAGGGGAAAACCCTTATCGCCTATGACGGGCATATAGATACGGTGGGCATCGGGAACCGGGCCAACTGGAAATTCGACCCCTACGAAGGGTACGAGAACGAGACCGAAATAGGCGGGCGGGGAACCTCGGATCAACTGGGCGGCCCGGTGGCGGCGGTCTACGGCGCGAAGATCATGAAGGACCTGGGGCTCCTCAACGACACGTACCGGGTCATGGTTACCGGGACGGTGCAGGAGGAAGACTGCGACGGCCTCTGCTGGGAATACATCATCAAAGAAGGGGGGATTAGGCCCGAATTCGTGGTGATCACCGAACCTACCAACGGCAACATCTACCGGGGCCATCGGGGCCGCATGGAGATCCGGGTGGAAGTGCAGGGAGTCTCCTGCCACGGTTCCGCTCCCGAACGGGGGGACAACGCCATCTATAAAATGGGAGAGATCCTGGGGGAAGTGAAAGAACTCAACAATCGCCTTAAAGACGATCCTTTCCTGGGCAAGGGAACCCTGGCGGTTTCCCAGATCTATTTTAGTTCCCCCTCCCGGTGCGCGGTGGCGGATATGTGCGCCATATCCATAGACCGGCGGCTTACCTGGGGGGAAACCTACCAGAGCGCCCTGGAAGAAATCCGCGCCCTGCCGGCGGTAAAGAAATACAGCGCCGAAGTATCCATGTATACATACGACCGGCCCAGCTATACCGGCGTGGTCTACCCCATAGACTGCTACTTCCCCACCTGGGTCATCCCGGAAGACGCCCCGGCTGCTCAGGCCATGGTGAAAGCTTACGAAGGCATGTACGGCAAACCCAAGGTTGACAAATGGACCTTCTCCACCAACGGCGTCTCTGTCATGGGGCGGAACAACATCCCCTGCATAGGGTTGGGGCCGGGCAAGGAAGAAGAAGCTCACGCGCCGAACGAGAAAACCTGGAAAGCGGACCTGGTGCGTTGCGCCGCAGTGTACGCCGCCCTGCCTTCGATTTATACGGCGGAGAACAACTGATCAACCGCGGCCGGCTGACGCTGGTTCTCAAGATTCTGGTAATGAACCAACGGGTTGTTCCAAAATCTGAAGTTTTGGGACAGTCCCGAATAAACAATTCATCATTTTAGGAGAAGAAAATGGCGTATATCAATCAGTACACCTCAAAGCTGGACACCCTGAATTTTAAGGACATGTATGGCGGGGATTTTTTTCTGACCTGGGAAAAATCCATAGACGAGATTCTTGCTGCGTTTACCATTGCCGACGCCCTCCGGTGGCTGCGGGAGAACAACATTTCTACCCGCATCTTTGATTCCGGGCTTGGAATATCCCTGTTCCGGGACAATTCGACCCGGACCCGGTTCAGCTTTGGTTCTGCCTGTAACCTCCTGGGCCTGGAAGTGCAGGACCTTGACGAGGGCAAGTCCCAGATAGCTCACGGCGAAACGGTGCGGGAGACCGCGAACATGATTTCCTTCATGGCCGACGTCATCGGCATTCGGGACGATATGTACATCGGTAAAGGCAACGCCTACATGCGGGAAGTCGCCAAGGCGGTGCGGGAAGGTTTCATAGACGGGAACCTGGAACAGTGTCCTACCCTGGTAAACCTTCAGTGCGACATCGATCATCCCACGCAGACCATGGCGGACATGAATCACATCATTCACTACTTTGGAGGCGTAGACAAGCTCAAGGGCAAGAAGGTGGCTATGACCTGGGCCTATTCGCCTTCCTATGGGAAACCCCTGTCGGTTCCCCAGGGGGTTATCGGCCTGATGACCCGATTCGGCATGGAGGTTTCCCTGGCCCATCCGGAGGGTTACGAGGTGATGCCCGGTGTGGAAGAAGTGGCCAAGAGAAACGCGGCCCTGAGCGGCGGCAAATTCACCAAGTCCAACTCTATGGAAGAAGCCTTCAAAGACGCGGACATCGTGTATCCCAAGAGTTGGGCGCCCTTCGCGGCTATGGAGAAACGGACGGATCTCTATGGGAAAGGCGATCTCGACGGCATCAAAGCCCTGGAGAAAGAACTTCTTGCCCAGAACGCGAAGTTTAAGGACTGGGAATGTACGGAAAAACTGATGAAGTCTACCCGGGACGGCGCCGCCCTGTACCTGCATTGTCTTCCCGCCGATATTTCCGGGGTAAGTTGCAAGGAAGGCGAAGTGGCCGCGTCGGTGTTTGATCGCTACCGGGTTCCCCTCTACAAGCAGGCCAGCCACAAACCCTACGCCATTGCCGCCATGATCTTCCTCTCTAAAATCAAGTGTCCCCAGGAAACCCTGGCGAACCTGGCCGCCCGGAATTTGCCGCGGGTGTTCCGTTAGGCCGGCGCTATGAAGAAACGGATCGTGATAGCCCTGGGCGGCAACGCCCTGGGCAACACCCTGAAGGAACAGATGGAGGCCGCCCGGGTAACGGCCAAAGCCATAGTGGATTTGGTTGAGGCGGGTTACGACATCGCGGTGGTGCATGGCAACGGTCCCCAGGTGGGCATGATAGAGACCGCGTTTGAAACCGCCGCCAAGACGGATCAGCATTTTCCCGTGTTGCCCATGTCGGTCTGCGTGGCCCTGAGCCAGGGCTATATCGGCTACGATTTACAGAACACCCTGCGGAGGGAACTGGACTTCCGGGGCATCCCCGCCCCGGTGGCCGCTATCATCACCCAGGTGGAGGTGGATCCGGCGGATCCGGCCTTCCTCAACCCCGCCAAGCCCATCGGCGGCTTTATGAGCGAGGCGGAGGCGGCAACCCTCCGCGCCAAAGGCATCCCGGTGATGGAGGACGCGGGCCGGGGCTGGCGGCAGGTGGTGGCCTCCCCCAGGCCGGTGAACATCATCGAGACGGAGACGATCAAGGCCATGCTGGCGGCGGGGCAGATCCCCATTGCAGCGGGGGGCGGCGGCATTCCCGTGGCCATGCGGGACGGTCAGTACCGGGGCATGGGGGCCGTAATAGACAAAGATTTTACTGCGGCTAAACTCGCCGAAAGCATAGGCGCGGATATGCTCATCATTCTTACCGCGGTGGAGAAGGTGGCGATCAACTTCGGCAAGCCTGACCGGCGCTGGCTGGACACGCTGACTGTGGCGGAAGCGAAACAATATATCGCGGAAAACCAGTTCGCCAAAGGCTCCATGCTGCCCAAAGTGGAGGCGGCGGTCTCTTTTGTCAGCGCCGCTGAAATCCGCGAAGCGGGCTCCAGCCGGACCGCCCTTATTACGTTATTGCAAAAAGCAAAGGACGGCATTGAGGGGAGAACCGGAACGGTCATTACGGCCGCCTGACCGTTTGTTCCCGTCGAACTCGCGTTTCTTAGATTCCCCGTATATCCGCTGTTACAATTGTATCCGGACACTATGCGCTTCCGGCCAGGTTTATCAGATTGGCCTGATAACCCGCGCCGAAGCCGTTGTCGATGTTTACTACGGAAATTCCCGGCGAACAGGAGGTGAGCATCCCCAGAAGGGCCGCAAGCCCCCCAAAGGCCGCCCCGTAACCCACGCCGGTAGGCACCGCGATCACCGGCGCGGAGACAAGCCCGGCGATAACCCCGGCCAGCGCCCCTTCCATGCCCGCGACGGCCACTACCACGCGGGCCTTCCGTATCTCATCCAGCCGGTCAAAAAGCCGGTGGATACCCGCGATCCCGACATCGGTGATTAATAAAACGTTGCTACCCAGAAACGCAGCCGTGCCTGCGGCCTCTTTCGCTACCGGAAGATCGCTTGTCCCGGCGGCGACAACTGCCACAAGCCCCCGGGTCTTGTCCCGGAAACGGCCCACCGTAAGCAGCTTTGAAACCGGATCGTATTCCGCGCCGGGAAAAAGTTTTTGCGCCTGTTCCGCAAGAAGCCTTTCCGCCCGCGTCGCCAGAACCGGAAGCTTTTCTTCCCGCATCCTTGCGATGATGGCCAGCGCCTGTTCGGGGGTTTTTCCGGCGCAGTAAACCACTTCGGGATAGCCGGTACGTTCCTCCCGCCGGGTGTCAATCACCGCGAAGTCCAGGTCCTTCATAAATCCTCTCCGCCTTTCGTCCGCAGATCAGGGCTTTTCAATGCCCGGTTCATGCTGCCCATCAAATACCCTTCAAGTTCCAGGGCGACGTAGAGGAAGCCAAACGCCTTTAACTCCCGCGAGACGGAATCGAGCAGCCCTTCGTCGAAGAAGCGCCGCCTTTCTTCCGGGGCCACTTCGATACGGGCAATATCCCCGTGGGAACGCACCCGGAACTGCCGGAATCCGGCGTGGCGCAGACTATCCTCGGCCCTTTCGATGCGGAAAAGTTTTTCCCGGTCAATGCGTTCTCCGTAAGGTATCCGGGAGGCGAGGCAGGCGAACGCGGGCTTGTCCCAGGTGGGAAGGCCGAAGCGCCGGGAAAGTTCTCGTATCTCCGCCTTGCCAAGTTCCGC
>JAIRLK010000234.1 GCA_031259515.1 Treponema sp.
AGTTTCGGCGTAGCCTTGTCTACCGCATGGGTAATAACAAAGGGTTCAAACTTCCCCTGTCCCGCGACATCCCCGCCCCGCTGTATAGAGACGGTCTGACTCGCGCCGTGAGAAAAAGAAATCAGTTCCAGCCACTTGTCGTGGGCGCTGTCCGAAGCCTGGCCTTCGATTCCTTCCAGTTGCAGAAAATACGTTCCTGCCATAATAAAACCTCCAAAAAATCGTTCTATCGAAAATCTATCTTACGCGAAAAACTTTCGCGTTTTTGCGGATCTACGATCCGCTGGGAACCTTGGTAACCAAACGCAGCGAAGCCGTAAGGCCTTCAAGCTGGTAATGGGGCCTTAAGTAAAACCGGGCGTTGTAATACCCCGGCTGGCCTTCTACAGCCTCGACTTCGACTTTCGCCTCGGCCAGGGGGTACTTCGCCTTGATCTCCTCGGAGGCATTGGGGTCTCCGGTTACATAACCGGCTATCCAGTTGGAAAGCCAGGTCTGCATATCCTCTTTCTCCTTAAAGGAACCGATCTTGTCCCTGACAATGCATTTAAGGTAGTGGGCAAAACGGCTGGTGGCGAAAATATAGGGGAGCCGCGCCGAAAGGCTGGCGTTGGCGGTAGCTTCGGGGGAATCGAACTCCTGGGGACGGTTCACGGTCTGACCGCCCAGGAAGACCGCGTAGTCCGTGTTTTTCCAGTAAAGGAGCGGCAAAAAGCCGTTTTTGGACAACTCCGCTTCCCGCCGGTCGGTAATGGCGATTTCCGTGGGACACTTCATGGCCACGCCGCCGTCGTCCGTGGGGAAGGTATGGGTAGGCAGCCCTTCCACCATGCCGCCCGATTCCACGCCCCGGATATTGGCGCACCAGCCGTAGTTGGAGAAAGAACGGTTGATGTTTACCCCCATGGCGTAAGCCGCGTTCATCCAGTTGTATTTATCGCTGGCGCCGGCGCCGGTGTCTTCTTCAAAATCAAATTCCTCCACCGGGTTAGTCTTGGCCCCATAGGGGGTGCGGCTCAAAACCCTGGGCAGGCAGAGGGCCACGTACCGGCTGTCGTCGGAATCCCGGAAAGAACGCCAGGCGGCGTATTCGGGAGTGGAGAAGATCTTGGCAATGTCCCGGGGATTGGCAAGGTCCTGCCATGAATCCAGGTTCATCATCGTGGGATCCGCGGCGGAGATGAGGGGCATATGCGAAGCCGCCGCAACCTGGCCAAGGCCCTTTAGTATCTCCATGTCCGGCGGAGTCTGGTTAAAGTAAAAATCCCCTATCAGGGCGCCGAAGGGTTCGCCCCCGGCGGTACCGTATTCTTCTTCGTAGAATTTCTTGAACAGGGGGCTTTGATCCCAGGCGGTTCCCTTGAAGCGCTTGATCACCTTGCCTATTTCCGCCTTGGAGATATTCATCACCCGTATCTTCAGCCGATCCCCGGTGGTGGTATTGCTCACCAGGTAGTTCAAACCCCGCCAGGCCCCTTCGAGCCGGGAGAATTCCGGGTGGTGGATGATCAGGTTGACCTGGGCAGAAAGTTTTTTGTCCAGTTCCGCGATGATCCCTTCGATGGTCTTAACCGTGTCGTTTGAGATTAACGAGGCGTTTTCCAGGGCCTGGGCTACCAGCGTTTTAACCGCTCCCTGCACCGCCGACGTGGCTTCTTCCGATTTAGGCTTAAACTCCTGGTTTAAGAGGCTTTCAAAATCGGACATTTCCAAAGTTTCAGGATTGAGGGCATCCTGTTTTTCCATTGCATCTGACATCGTATACCTTCCTTATTCCTTCCCGGTTTCTTCAGGCTCAGCGCCTCCGGCGGCGCCGTCCGCTTCTTTTGCCTTTTGCGACAGGGCCTTGAGCAGGGCGGGGTCTTTCAATATCTTGTTCAGAAGATCCTCGGCCCCCTGTTTGCCGTCCATGTACGAAAGCAGGTTGGCGAGCTGCTGCCGGGCTTCCATGAGCTGCTTGATACCGTCAACCTTGGACGTAACCGCGGCGGGGGAAAAATCCGCCATGCTTTCAAAGGTCATTTCTACCGGGATGTTTCCTTCCCCGCCTATCACGTTGGGAACCGTAAAGGCCACCCGGGGCTTAACGGCCTTGAGGCGGTCGTCAAAATTTTCGCTGTCGATTTCCAAAAGCTGCCGTTCTTCTACCTTGGGCAGCGGTTCCGCCGGTTTGCCCGAAAGATCCGACATAACCCCCATGACGAAAGGCAAATCGACTTTCTTCTCCACGCCGTTCATTTCGACATCGTATTCGATCTGAACCCGCGGCGCCCTGTTCTTGGCAATAAACTTTTGCCCGCTGTTATTTGAAGCCATTCCAATACCTCCTGGAATTAATTTAATGGAAAAACCAAGTTTTTATTTGATTTTCCAAAAGTCAAAGATTCAATAAAACTATGATAGACCGGTTACACCGGTTTTATCCCTAAAATATCCCGCCCCCGGGAAACGGCATCTGGCGCTATCTCCGCCATGAGCTCAATAAAGCTCATCTCCGAAAAGCGGAGCGCCCGGTTTACCAGGTCTGGAATGGGGCTGTTAGGCTCCTCGTTCTGAAAATACTCGGCCCCTTTTCTCAGCAGCAACAGGGCTTCGGCCCTGGTAGAAGCGCGGTAGGAAAGGAGGGCGATCTTTTCCCCCTGGGAGGCGATCTTTTCCGCAGTCTCCGGGGCCGCTTCCCCAACGGCAGGACTTTCGGCCTGGAGGGGCATCAGAGACTCCAGGTGGGAACGGTAAAAGGCCGCAAGCCGATCCAGTTCGCGGTCCAAAGCGGCCATGTCCAGGCTATAGGAACCTTTCATTTTCCCGTTCATTTCATCGCAGAGTTCCACGATAAGGGTCCGGGCCTCGGCGGTCAGGGCTGCCTGGGTTTCGATTTCCGCAACCGGCGCGTTCATCAGTTCCGCCCGGAGGAGCTTGGGGTCAATGGCCTTGCCGCCGCTTACCTCGATCTCGTTATGGGAAATAAGCAGGTCCCGGAGGGTATAACCAAGAGAGGGGACGAGCCGGGTTTCGCGGAACCGGGGGATAAACATGACCGGATCGTTCACTGCCCCGACCTGGGGGGAAAGCATGGAAAGGATATTCAGGCGTTCCAAGGGGTCTTCGTCATCGTCGGGATCAAGCCGGGGGTAAAAGGTTTCCCAGAGTTCTTTGACCAGATACAGGGGCAGTTTGAGACCCGACACCAGGCCCGCAAGCCCCCCGGTGATGGCTTCGGCAGTTGCCAGGTAGACGGCGACCCGCAGATCCCGGGTCCTGCTCCAGAGTTCAAGACAGTTTTTGCTGAGTTTTTTCCAGTCCGGCCCGCGGCCCTCTATTTTGGACTCCCCCATAAAGCTGTCGGGGACTTCCACTGCCAGGGAGTCCATTTCCATGTATAAGGGATCGTATTCGAGGTTTTTCCCTGACGGGCTTTCGCCTTCAAGGGGCACCATTAATTCCTGGGCGTCGATCATAGGAACTCCCCACCGGTAACAGGACGGGTAATTCTTATTAAATATACCGGAAAATTCCTTGATGAGCCGAAAAATCCCCTATAAAGGACGCTCTTCATGTCCGATTCACCGCCTTTCTTAATTTACGTTAATAACCTATCATAGTTTCAAAAGAAACACAATACCCCATGGGTGCGATTGCAGGGTACCGGCGTTTACCTTCAATTTTTGAGAAGCTGTCGGGTTTTAAGAAGAACCACCACGGAGTTACACGGAGTATCACGGAGAAGAGAGGATAGGGAACCAAAACTCCGTGACACTCCGTGTCCTCCGTGGCGGTTCTTCTTCAAAATCGGGAATCCGATAAAATTCAGAAACGGTATTTTATTCCCAGAGCGGGAGCCAGGGTGATCTCGTCCCGGTTGCCCAGATTCCCTGCCTCCACACCGGCGCTCAGGATAAAAAAATCAAAGAAGTAGTCAAATTGCGCCCTAATGCTGAAATAACCTAATGATTCGGCGGCCTTGAAGGCCAGCTCGCCGTAAAACTGGTCCTCTCCATAGGTAAGGGCGAACTCGGCGCCGTCAAGAGCCGTATCCGGGTTAAGGATAAAGTTCGCCGCAGCCCGGATGCCTATCCAGAAAGGGCTGATATAGGCTGCGGTCAGATCAAGGCCGAAAAGAGCTTTCTCCTGGCCCGGCATGAGGCGGGGCAGAGCCGCGCAATAGTCTATAGGAAAATCCAGGGCAAGGGAAAAATCCCCGGCGGGGAGAAACAAACCGGCCCCCGCTCCAGGGCTTACCCTGCCGCCGATCCATTCACTATCCCGGTCAGGGTCAACCAGGAGCGTGTTTTCGTTCTCTAGAGTAAGGAGAATCTCCCACAGGGACCCGAATGGCAGATGGGCGGCGATAGCTTCTTTAGCAAAAAAGAACTGGGGGAAAAACGTTGTAAGATGGAAAGAATATTCAGTCCCCGCATACAAATCGAAATTTCCCAGGGGCCTTTCAAATTCAAGCTTTGGGGTAAGAAAAAGGTCCTTTTCCTCCACCGGCGCATCGGGACTATCGACAGAAAGCCCCACCCGGAATCCAAGCGTGTCCGCCAGGACGGGAAAACATCCAACTAACGAGAAGACCAAAAGAAAAAATACCGGTTTCCGCATGGTTATACACAACTCCTGGGTACTAAGCCGCAACTTCCCAAGGTAAAAAGATGAACCGGCGGCTGATAGAAAAACCTTGCAATTTACGTTACAATGAGATTAGCATACTCATCGGACGACAAAAAGGGGGCTTTCTATGTTTTGGTTCATCGATACCATCCTAGAACACCATCTTAGAACAATTTTTGCCTTGTTTCAATAGTGTCGTGGATTGCAGGTAAATAGGTAAAGCGGGGGTACAAAGAATGGAAATTGTTAAAAACCTGTCGGGGGGCGCAGTTACCCTTTCGATTAACGGGAAGTTAAGCGCCGCCACGGCCCAGGAGTTCAACGCCGCAGTGGAAGAGGCGCAGGGGGAGTCAAACGCCCTTGTTCTGGATTTTAAGGACGTGGATTACCTGGCCTCCGCCGGACTGCGGGTGCTCGTAGGGGCGCAAAAAAGGGCAAGCGCATCGGGCGGGTCCCTGTCGTTGCTCAATGTCCGCAGCCAGGTAATGGAAGTGTTTGAGACAACCGGCCTGGACGAGGTGTTCGACATCCGTCCAAAGGATCTGTGATGACCGTATACAATAAGCGCCGGGAGGCTCTGGAACTTACCATCCGCCTGGCCCGGCAGGAGGATGCGCCGGGCATTATCGCCCTGCTTATCAAACAGCACGGTAACTATTACCCTAACCCGGATTTTTATAACCTGGGTTTTGTCCGCAGGTCTATAGGCGCCGGGGATTTGTACGTGGCTCTGGCGGAATCTGAGGACGGCCTTTTGGCGGGGATAACCGGGGCGAACCGGAAGAACCAGTTTTCCGGGACCCTGGAATTGGGTATGCTGACCGTAAGGCCCGCCTGCCAGGGCTTTGCTCTGGGGAAACATCTTCATTCCTTCCTCCTGGAAACCCTGTCCCTGCAAACTTATTCTTCGATATTTACCCACTGTATGTCCCTGGATACGATTAGTCAAAAAATCTGCGCTAATATGGGCTACGGTATAACCGGGGCGCTCTTGAACTCGTACCGCACGGATTCCCGTGCGGTACATTTTTCCGGCCTGGAGCTTCCCGTTAAGCATAACCTTGTGGTTACCTGCCGGTCCGGGGACAAAAAAGACGCGGGGGATCTATACGCTGGGCCTTACGTGGAGTATATTACGGCAGTGTACGATTCCCTTGGTGTGGCTTACAGGCTGAGGGAGGAAGGAACGGCGCCTTCCGGAGGGTCTTCGTTGTGTACGGTTACCCAGGCGGAAAAACACCGGTATTGCGAGGTGCTTGCCAGATGTCTGGGTCCTGATTTTGAAAACCTTCTGGGGGATGTCCTTAAACGTTACGGCGGTTTGGAAGAACAAAGTTTCAACGTATTTATCAACCTGAACGATCCCGCCGCTCCCTGGGCGTGCCGCTTTTTGGAAACCCGGGGTTTTTTCTTTGCCGGACTTCACGCGCTATCGGGCGTATATGAGTACATGATTTTCCATTATTCCCCTGATTTGCCGGTTCCTTTTGAAAAGATCGCGGTCCTGCCCGGTTTTGCCGGGGAATTCTCCTATATCCAGGGCCAGTACGAAATGAGGCGATAGATGTCTATCAAGGGTAAGGTTCTGGTGGTCATCCTTTCTACTTCTCTGGGTTCCCTGCTGTTTTTGGGCTTTGTGGTGATGGTGAGTATTGCGAATATCCGGAGGATAACCCTTTCCTCCAGCGATACCATGGGGAATATGGCGGCGTTGAACAGCCAGGAAGCTCTGGAAGTCCAAGCCAGGCGGGAAATGCTGAGTCTGGCCCGGGACAAGGCGGCGTTGCTGAGTGAAAAATTCAGGTTCCTGGAAAACCAGACTAAAAGGACTGCCGCCGCTGTGGAGTATATCTACGCCCACAAAGAAGAATACCAGCCCCGGCATATCGCATATTTCCGGAGCGGGGAAGGGAGGACAACGGTTCCCCATTTATTGACCGCCCCTGGCTCGTCCCTTTCGGCTATTCAGGAGGAGGTGTTCCTGGTAGCCAATGCTTCCGATATTCTGAGGGAATTTACGGCGCTGGACATCGGCCTTAACGCCAGCTATATCGGCGGGGAAGCCGGTTTCGTCATTATGGCGGACAAGGACGCGGCTATGGTCGGCGAGACCAGTTTTGATTTTAAAAGCCGCTCCTGGTACACCGGGGCCAAGAAAAGGGACGGGCTTTTCTGGACTGATGTGTTTGCGGACGCTTATGGCCGGGGACCCAGTATTTCCTGCGCTATGCCGTTTTACGATTATTCCGGGGGAAACCGGGTTTTCAAGGGAGTGGCCGGCAGCGGCGCCCTGTTAACCGAAATAGAACAGATCGTCAATTCAAGTAAAATCGGCCAAACGGGTTACGGCTTTTTGCTGAACAATGATGGCCGGGTGATTATCGGCCCCAAAGAGCTGCGGGACGATCCGAACATGATTTTAGACGAAGATTACCTTCACAGCGAAAGTCTGAAGCTTAGGGAACTTGCGGGGCTGATGATCGGAAAAGGAGAAGGCTTCATGCCTTTGACGATAGCCGGGGAGGACGTGTACGTCGCCTACAGCCCCCTAGAGGTGACTGATTTCAGCCTGGGGATAGTCATAACCGCCGAAGAGGTCAGCGCCCCGGCCCGGGCCATACGGCAGGATATTATCGGCCTTAGCACAGGCACGGTAGCGGCTATCAATAGAAGTTTTGTGATTATCCTGCTGCTTATAGGCGCCGTAATTGTTCTGGCCGCAGGCATCGCGTTGTATTTCGCCTTTCGCTTATCAAGAAGCCTTACAGCGCCTATCGTAAAGCTCTGCAAAGGCGCGGAGATTATCGGTACCGGGGATTTGAATTACCGGCTTGAGGTTGCTTCCCAGGACGAGATCGGCATCCTTGCGGAAAGGTTCAACCAGATGATTCGGGACATCAAAACGATCAACGGCGAAAAGGAACGGCTCAACGGCGAATTGAGCGCCGCCGCGGATATTCAGAACAGTATGCTGCCCAGTATCTTCCCTAAATTCGCGGAACGCCGGGATCTGGTGCTTTACGCGAAAATGACGCCCGCAAAGGAAGTAGGCGGGGATTTCTACGATTTCTTTTACCTGAACAGGGAGGAGACGCAAATCGCCTGCCTCATTGCCGATGTCAGCGGGAAGGGGGTGTCGGCGGCCTTGTTCATGGTGATTGCCAAGACCCTGCTCAAGATACATATGCTTAAGGGTCTCGATCCCGCCGTAACCCTGGAAACAGTGAACAAGCTCCTCTGCGGGGACAATCCCCAGAATATGTTTGTTACGGTTTTTCTCTGTACTATTGATTTAGCATCAGGAAAAATGACCTATGGCAACGGCGGGCATAACCCTCCGCTCATTTCCCTCTCCGGGGAAGCCTATCAGTTTATGCGGCTTAAAAAAGGGGTACCCTTGGGGATATTCGAGGAGTCACCGTATTTTTTGGGCGAACTGGACCTTCATGCCGGGGACAGGCTCTATTTGTACACCGACGGGGTGAACGAGGCTATGAACATCGAAAAGGAAGAGTTCGGCAACCGCCGTTTTTTGGAAACGGCAAACGCCTGCCGCGATTTGGCCCCGGAAGAATTCGACGGGGCCATCAGGCAGGAAATTGCCCGTTTTGTAAACGGGACCGAACAGTCCGATGACATCACAACGCTGGCTATAGCTATAAAGGCGGAGCCCCCCGATGCCCGGCCTGTGTTTGAAAGGGAACTGACCCTTCCCGCTTCTCTTGATAACCTCGACAGGCTCCTGGGCTGGATACAAAGCGTTTCAGCGGATTATTCCTGTTCCACAAAAGCCTGCCGGCAGATGATGATGATAACAGAGGAAATATTTGTGAATATCGCCCGTTACGCATATCCTGGAAAAACCGGGGATGTAACCGTGCGGGCCGGCATGGCAGGAAAAACCTTCGCCGTCCAATACGAGGATGAAGGCATCCCTTTTAACCCCCTGGAATGGCCGGATCCTGATATAAAGGCGGACCTTGCGAATCGCGCAATCGGCGGGCTTGGCATCCATCTGGTCAGAAAGATGACCGACCACGCGGATTACCAACGAATGGAAGGTAAAAACTACCTGACTGTTTATAAAACCCTGTACTGATGGGGGATCCGCCGGTCTGGAACGGCAGGCCCGCGCCGCCGGAGCCGGCCTTTAGTCCGACAAGGGTGTCGGGCATACGCAAGCGATGTTTTGTTTGCGAAAAGGCGGGGGCGTTGCGGGGGCAGCGTCCCCGCAGAGGGGGTAGGGCGCAACGAAGTGCGCCCGTAGGGGGAGACTTCCCCCCTTCCCCTTCCAATCCTCAATTGTTGACGCGCTCGACGTACTCGTTGGTCTCCGTGTTCACCATAATTTTTTCGCCCTGCTTTATGAAGAGCGGGACGCGCACGGTAAGGCCGGTCTCGGTCGTGACGGGCTTGACGGCGCCGGAAACGGTGTCGCCCTTTACGTAGTTTTCGCTCTCGGCGACGGTAAAAACCACCTTGTAGGGTATCTTTATGTCGATGACTTTGCCGTCCCATATCGTCAGGTCGTAACTCTGGTTCTCTTGCAGGTAGTACTTCTTGTCCTTCATGTCCTCGATGGGCACCTCGTACTGGTCGAACGTCTCGCCGTCCATGAAGTGGTAGCTCTCCTGGTCGGTGTACTGGTACTGGCAACTGTGGACATCAACGTTGGCGTCCTCGACCTCCTGCTGGGTCGGTATCGTCAGCGACAGCACGGAGCCGTCCTTGATGCTCTTCATCTTTACCCGCGCAATGGC
>JAIRLK010000266.1 GCA_031259515.1 Treponema sp.
TTGTCTATAAATCCGGGATTTCAGATAATAGCTAAGTCTAGCTCACCGGTTTTCTCATTGTCAATGGAGCTGGCGTCCCGGACAGCAATTTTACATTTACCCTTGTAGGGGCACAAGTCTGAGGATCAGTGACTCCTTTCCCTCCTCGAAACCGCCAAATTTGGCCATTTAGAGGCTATTTTTATATCCCACCCCGGCTCAAATGGCCTAAATGTAAAATTGCTGCGTCCCGGATAGAAGCCGGGCCGGGGACTAATTTTCCGCAGAGAACCCACCGCTCTCAATATCCTGTTTAGCGGCTGGTATACCATGTGCAAAATTGCTGATGGCGCAATTCGGGGTATTGACTAACCTGCATGTTTACGGAAAAATGATACATATTATTTAATTCATATTATTTATGGAGGATTAGTATGAAAAAGACGCTCATAAGCCTGCTTGTCGCGGGCGCTTTGGTTCTGACTATCAATCAGAACGCGGATGCCGGGGGAAAAAAGGACGCCCCGGACTCAAGCCTGACCATAGGGGCAACACCCACGCCCCATGGGGAACTCCTGGAACTGATCAAGGACGATTTAGCCCTTGCGGGGTATACCCTTAAAGTGGTAATCTACAATGATTACGTACAGCCCAACGAAGCCTTGATAGCCGGGGACCTGGATGCCAATTACTTCCAGCACATTCCTTATCTGGAGTCCAACGATGCCTGGACCAAGGCGCTGGGAAACGCCTTTGGTGTCCATGTAGAGCCACTGGGCCTGTACTCCAACAAGTTCAAGTCCGCAGCGGACCTGCCTTCCGGGGCGACGGTGGCCATTGCGAATGATCCCTCTAACGGAGGACGAGGACTGCTCCTGCTCCAAGCCAACGGGATCCTCACCCTCCGCCAGGGGGCGGGACTTTCGGCCACGGTTCAGGACATCGCCTCGAATCCTAAAAACCTTCAGTTCCGGGAACTTGACGCCGCTCAACTGCCCCGTGCCTTGGGGGACGCAGACGCCGTAGTGATCAACGGCAATTACGCCCTGGACGCCGGCCTTAACCCGGTCAAGGATTCCCTTATCTTGGAAGGCGCCGATTCGCCCTATGTCAATATCGTGGTAGTCAAAAAGGGGAACGAAAACGCCCCCAAAATACAGGCCTTGAAACAGGCCCTGCTGTCCCAAAAGATCAAGGATTACATCAATAACAAGTGGAACGGCAGCGTAGTGGCTACGTTTTAAGAGAGGCGGAGGGAGAGACTTTTCTCCCTCTGCGGGGATCTGCCCTGTAACGCCCCCTCCCCCCGCAGGTAATGTTATTGACCGATTCCGGTATACACGATATAGCTATACTATGATGAATCAAGACAAACCTGCCGTAAAAATACCGCTTCGCGGGGAGGTTGCTGTTAACGATACCTGGGACCTCTCCCGTTTATTTTCTGACGACGCCGCCTGGAACGAAGGGCTTGCCGCCTACGAAGAGATGGCCGAGGGTATCCCCGGTTTCCGGGGGACCCTGGGCGCTTCTCCGGAAGCCCTTGCCGGGTACCTGGGTTTTGCCCGGGACTTAGGCATTCTGGAAGAACGGCTGGCCTACTACAGCGATCTCCGGGAGGCTGAAGATCAGGGGGACAGCGAAAGGCGGACCATGAAAGGCCGCTTTGTGATGGCTGCGGCCAGGGTCCAGGCCGCGCTTGCCTGGGCAATCCCCGAGATTCAGGCCATTCCTGATGACGATATGGCGCGGTTCCTCCCCCACTGCGGGATTGAAGAATACCGTGTCTATTTAAAAAAGCTCCTGCGGTACAAACCCTACATCCTGAGCGGCCAGGAGGAGCGCCTTCTTGCCCTTTATGAGGAGGGGGACGGCCTAGCCTCCGAAACCTTTTCGGTACTGACTAATGTGGACATAGACTTTGGCACGGTGGAAACCCCCGAAGGGACCTTCCCCATTTCCCAGTCAACCTGGTCGGTGTTCATGGAAAAGAGTGACCGGGATCTTCGGGAGCGGGTTTACCGGGCCTTTTACAAGGGTTTCGCCGCTCACAAGACTACTTTGGCGGCCCTTTACGGCGGTTCGGTCAAAAAGGACGCGATCAAGGCCCGGATACGGGGCTTTCCCTCGGCCCGGGCCGCCGCCCTGTTTCCGGACAAGGTGGACGAGTCGGTATATGATAACCTCATCGCGACGGTAAGCGCAAATCTGGAACCCCTCCACCGGTACTATGCCCTGCGGAAGCGGGTCCTCAAGCTGGATACCCTGCGGCACTACGATGTCTACGTCCCCTTAACGCCTAACGCGGCGCTCAAGACCCCCTGGAACGAGGCGGTAGACCTGGTGAGCGAAGCCCTTGCTCCCCTGGGGGATGAGTATGTCGGCGTTCTCCGCGCCGGTCTTTTGGGCCGCTGGGCCGACCGCTATGAAAACAAGGGCAAACGTTCCGGCGCTTTTTCTGCGGGAAGCTACACCGGGGAGCCCTACATCCTTATGAATTACAAGGACACCGCCCTACGGGATGTGTTTACCCTGGCCCACGAGGGCGGCCACTCCATGCATTCCTGGTATTCCGCCCGGTCCAACCCCTTCATGCACTACAACTACACCATCTTTGAAGCCGAAGTTGCCAGCACGTTCAACGAAGAACTCCTCTTCAGGTATCTGATGAAACGGTCGCCGGAAACTTCAACTTCTTTCAGGACTTATATTATCAACAAGCGGGTAGACGATATTCTGGCGACCCTGTACCGGCAGACCATGTTCGCCGAATTCGAAAAACGTACTCACGAGTTGGAGGAAGGGGGTTGCCCCTTAACCGCCGACCTTCTCCGCGCCGAGTACCGGGCGCTTTTGGAAAAATACTTCGGCCCTGACATGGTTCTGGAAGAGGAAAGCGACCTTGAGGGCCTGCGTATCCCTCACTTCTACCGGGCTTTCTATGTATACAAATATGCCACCGGCATCTCGGCGTCTCTGGCCCTAGCGGAGCGCGTCCTCTCCGGAGGCGTCCGGGAACGGGAGGATTACTTCGCCTTTCTCAAGTCCGGGGGATCCCGGTTCCCCCTGGAATCCCTCAAAGCCGCCGGGGTAGACATGAGTGAGCCTGCCTCAGTGGAAGCGGCCTGCAAGGTCTTTGCCGGCCTCGTTGGGGAACTGGAACATACGTCTCCGGGTTGAGGGATCCTGCACGATACGGTCCGCGTATGCGGCATTAACGCGGTTTCCGCCGCCGGATCCTAGAATTCTCCGGCAGAACGAATCTCGTCGCAGTATTCGCAACGGTAGGTCCGCAATTCCGGGTTTTCCAGGTGGAAGATGTGCGGAATGTATGCCTCGGTGGAGGTGATACATCGGGGGTTCTTACACATCAGCACGTTTTCTACCCGTTGGGGGATTTTAAGCGTTATTTTTTCGGTGATCCTTTCATTTTCGATGACATTCACCGTGATATGAGGATCGATGAGGCCCAGGATGTCAAAGTTGATGGTAATGGCGTTGTCAATTTTAATGATGTCTTTGCGGCCCATACATTCCGAGGCGGCGTTTATCACAAAAGCTACGGTGTACGGGGCTTTGTCCAGGCCCAGCCAGTTGAAGATCCTGATGCCCTGCCCCGCTCTGATATGATCGATGACGATACCGTTTTTTATTTTCGCTATATTCAGCATGATTAAACCTACACAGCTCCTAAGATTGAGGCCAATAAAGCCATACGCACGTACATACCGTACTTTACTTGTTTGAAGTAAGCCGCCCTGGGGTCCGCATCCACTTCCACGGCGATTTCGTTTACCCGGGGAAGGGGATGGAGGACAATGAGGTCTTTCCGGGCAAGCCGCATTTTTTCCGCAGTCAGGATGTAACTGTCTTTGAGGCGTATGTAGTCCTCCTCGTTGAAAAACCGCTCCCTCTGGACCCGCGTCATATACAGCACATCTAAATCGCCTATGACTTTTTCAAGCCGGCTGGTTTCAAGGAAGGCGGCGCCTTTTTTCTTCAAAATGCCGCCGGTGATGTATTCGGGGACCTTGAGTTCCTCAGGAGAGATGAGGATGAATTTGACGTTTGGGCAGCGGGAGAGGGCCTTGATCAAAGAGTGAACGGTTCTGCCGAATTTGAGGTCCCCGCAACATCCCACGGTAAGGCCCAAGAAGGGGGAGTCTCCGGCCATAGCAACGCCTGCGGCTTTCTTGAGCTGCCTAATAGTCAGGAGGTCCGTTAAGGTCTGGGTTGGATGGTGATGGCCGCCGTCTCCGGCGTTGATAACCGGTACG
Source organism: Treponema sp. (assembly GCA_031259515.1). GTDB lineage: Bacteria > Spirochaetota > Spirochaetia > Treponematales > Breznakiellaceae > JAIRLK01. The sequence continues at coordinate 4,257 of JAIRLK010000266.1, forward strand.
CTCGAATACCGGGAAGCCAGAAGGGCGGCCCCTTCCTTGGGATTCCGCATGACCACCGCGTCGGCGTAGCAGGCGGCCGTGCGTATCGTGTCCGCCAGGCTTTCCCCCTTGGCCGCAGAGCTTGAGCCCGGTTCGGCAAAACCCAGGCAACTTCCACCAAGACGCAACATGGCCGCCTCGAAACTCAAACGGGTCCTGGTACTGGGCTCGAAAAACAGGGTCGCCAGAACCTTGCCTCGGCAACTCTCCCTAAGATAGGTCTCGTCCTGTTCAATATGTTCAGCCAGGCTAAACAGCGTTTCCATCTCCTCTACGCTGAAATCCCCCGGTTCTACCAAATGCCGTCCTTTTAGCATACAATCTCCTCAATGCTAATGCCTTCTAACTGATGCCTTCTAATGCCTTTTTACAAAAAAAGCCGCCCAACGGCGGCTCTACGGTACGGTAATTATACAGTAATTATCATAGAAAAAACAAAAGAACACCGACCCTCCGGCGCAACGCCGGTATAGGGTATCAAAATGACCCTTATCTCCAGCCTGTTTTATCATGACCTAAGTATACTATTATAAACAGGAGAGAAGTACAAGCGGCAGTAATTTGAGCCTGTTTCAATGGCTTGTTTTTTTACCCGGAAGCGCCGGCGGAGGTCTATAAGTACCTGTGTCCGCTGTATAACTATCGGCATCCGTCTTTTCGGCTTGATTAATTTTGAGGCAACGCGGGCGCTTGATCAAAATTCCTGGGTTATGGTATATTCAGGTTTCGTCTAGCGCACATACGTTGACGTTGCGCCGCCGGAGTATCCGGGCTCCGAGACGGTTTTGATACATTACCCGGAATTTCCACCGGCGGGCAGGCTGCCCCGGAGTTTGGCTGGATTAAGAAGATCGAGGAGGGTAGACATGAGCGCCGCTATCAGACTGAAAAGATTCGGGACTAAAAAACGTCCGTATTATCGTATCGTGGTCATGGATAAACGGTCCGCCCGGGATGGGAAGGCCATTGAGGAACTGGGGTATTATCATCCCATAGAAGCTGCGGATAAACAGATACTCTTTGACGCCGGCAAGGTTAGGTCCTGGGTGGAAAAGGGAGCCGTGGTCAGCGATACGGTTCGCGATCTCCTGAACAAAAAAAACTTTTCCCTGTAAGGACCCGTGTGGAAATAACAGGATCCTTCGGTCATGTTATTTCCTTATTGCGTCGAACCGAAACTTCGCGGTGTTTTTCTGCGCGGGTTCTGATCATCCGTAATTCCGTCCGCTGGTAGCTGATGTGGAATATGCGGCGGGGCGGACAGGCGGTTTTCTGCCGGCGGATCGGGGGCGGTTCCCGTGCTGGGCGGGGGCTTTTGTCTTTGAGGAGGATATATATGGAAAAGGATCTGGTTGAATATATCGTGAAATCCCTCGTGGATGATCCTTCTTTGGTAAAGGTGAGCGTTGTGGAAGGGGAAAAATCTACTATCCTGGAACTCCGGGTTGGTCCGGGGGATATAGGCAAGGTGATTGGTAAACACGGACGCATCGCTAAGGCCATCAGAACCGTCCTACAGGCGGCTGTCGCAAATTCCGGGAAACATACGGTTCTGGAGATTTTAGACTGACAAATTGATCTCCCGATTCGTGGTTGGCCTCCTGGGAGCTCCTTTCGGCCTGGAAGGGTGCATCAAAGTTCGTTCTCTTTCCGGGGAAACCGCTCATATCGTCCGATTGCGGCGGGTATTGTTGCGCCGGGACGGTGGAGAGCGGTTCTTTGAAGTGGAAGGGGTTGATAAAAAGGGCGAATCCCTGGTTATCAAACTCAAGGGGGTAGACTCTCCCGAAGCCGCCAGGTCCCTTAAAGGGGCGGAAATTGTTACGGGCCGGGAGAACGCCGCTCCCCTGGGGCCGGAAGAATACTACATCGGGGACCTGCAAGGCATAGCCGTGGTCTCCCAAGACGGAGAGGTCCTGGGCCGGGTGGCGGATGTTCTGGAAGGCGGCGGCGGAGAGCTGGTGGAAGTGAGGCTCCCTTCGGGGGAACTTAGGCTGGTCCCCTTTAGAAAAGAATTTTTCGGTGATGTCAGTCCGGAACAGGGCCGGGCCGTACTCCTCTGTAGGTGGATTCTTGAAGGCGGCGTATAAATGAAGTATACGGTGCTTTCCCTTTTCCCGGAAATTACCGACGCCTATTTTGCCGCTTCCATCATGGCAAAAGCAATAAGCCGGGGCATCGTTGAGTACCGGACAGTGAATATACGGGATTTTGCCCAGAACAGGCATCACTCCTGCGATGATGCTCCCTATGGCGGGGGCGCCGGTATGCTGATGCTTCCGGAACCCCTGGGCCTGGCCCTGGAGTCTGTGGGGGTCAAACCCCGTCCGGTTACCGGGGAGGCCGCCGGCAGACGGGTAATCTACCTCTCCCCTTCGGGGAGGCCCTTTACCCAGGCCCTTGCCCGGAAATTGGCCGATGAAGCGGAACTGGTCCTTATCTGCGGTCGTTACGAGGGGATAGACCAGCGCATCATCGACCTTTACGTGGACGATGAGATTTCCGTGGGAGATTACGTGCTTTCCTCCGGAGAAGTGGCCGCCCTGTCGCTGATAGACGCGACCTACCGGCTCCTGAACGAGGTGATTACCCCGGAATCTCTGGAGGAAGAGAGCTTCTCCGGGAATTTGCTGGAATATCCCCAGTATACACGCCCGGAGGTTTATGCTACATTGAGGGTTCCGGAAGTTCTGCTTTCCGGGCATCATGAGAACATTCGCCGGTGGCGGCGCAGAAAACAGGTGGAAAAAACCCTGGCCGTACGACCGGATTTAATAGACCGGGGAGTAACCCTGGGACTGTTCGACCGGGAAACCGGCCGGTTCATAGAGGAACTGAGGTGGAAAGATGAACGAGATAAGGGCGATTGAAAACTCCCAAATGAAAAACGACGTGGGTAACTTTAACGTCGGAGATACCGTAAAGGTTCATTTTAAAATCGTCGAGGGTAAGAATGAACGGATCCAGGTCTACGAAGGCTTGGTTATCGCCATTAAAAACGCCCGGCTGGGAAAGACCTTCACGGTCAGAAAGAATTCCTACGGCGTTGGGGTTGAGCGGGTGTTCCCCCTCCACTCCCCCCGTATCGCCAAGGTAGAACTTGCCCGCCCAGGTAAGGTCCGCCGGGCTAAACTCTACTACATTCGGGATAAGATCGGAAAGGCCGCTAAGATCAAGGAACGTATCAGCAAGAAAAAACCTGCGGCAAAGACCGCTTTGGCTCAGGTATAAAGCGCTTGCCCTTGGGGATGGGACCTATTACGCCTGTTCCTCCTGTCAAGACATCCGGTCTAACCGGTGTTGTATCTTTTAGCAAGGCATTGCCGCCTTCCGAGGGTTCCAATTCCTCCATTAAGACGGCTTTTTTCTCAGGGATTTCTGTACCAGGTACCGAAGTTTCGGTGTCCGGTACGTCCCAGACGTATTCCCCGCCGCAAACCAGGACAGAGGATTTGGCCCAACTGATCCGCTCCCTGAACCTTCCCTTAGATACTCTTTCCACTGCTCTTGTTACCTTTGCACGTTATTTTTCCCTGACTCTGGACCCGGTCCTGCTCACGAAGCTGAGGCGGGAGGTTCTGTCCCTCAAAACGTCCCGGGAATCCGCCGCCCTTGCCGCCGCAGCCGCCGCTGGTAAGGGAGCGGTCCTTACCCCGGAAGCCCTGGAGAGGTATGCGGCGGCCATAGATCCCGACGCCCGCCGGGATCAAAAGGGCGGACAGGGACAGGAGGAGCCGGGCGGGGACGGCTTTGATCGAAGGGGCCGTCCGTCTAAAGATTCCGAAGATGAATCCGGCGTGGTTTCCCTATCCGGGAAATTAGACACGGAAGCGCTCAAAGAAATTCAGAATAGCATAGACAGGAAAGATCCGTTATTGAGTCTATTGAATAGTATACCCGGCAAAGACGGGGAACGCTGGATGGTTTACCCCCTTCAGGTTTCGGCGGGGGGGAAGCGGTTCAGGGTTTCGATACGGATAAGGAGCGGGATCGGGCGGGAAGATGCCCGGCTTGCGGTGGATGTTGCCGGGGAAGATCGGCGCTGGCTGTTTGTGGTGAACCGCTCGCAAGGGGACGCGGAAACGCGGGTTTCCCTGTGGCCGCCGCCAGAACCTAAGGAACGGGAAGTTCTGGAACGGGAAATCCGGGAGGTTTTAGGACCCCTTGGCGGACGGGTGATTCTGCGGGACGGCGAATCATTCCTGGCGGAATGGAAAGACAAAGCCTTGTCTTCTATAGATGAGGAGGTATAAAATAGAAAAACAACGGAAAATAGCATCGGCTATCGGGTATGATCCGGAAGAAGGGATCCCCCGGATTGTTGCTTCCGGTCAGGGTTGGGAGGCGGAGCGGATCATCGCGCTGGCGCGGGAGGCGGGGGTTGCCGTCGTAGAGGACCCCGGGCTTGCGGCGGCGCTGACGGCCGGTCATAAGGCGGGAGACTATGTGCCCCAGTGGTGCTGGGAAGCGGTGGCAAAAATACTGGCGTTTGTATTCACAAAGGAAGATCTTGGATGAAGGTCCCGGTTAGCACCCTGCGGGCGGGTCTTGTATTTTCAAAACCTGTCTACATTGATGATGATAATTTTCTTGTACCCGCGGGGATTGAAATACGGGAAAAGGACATTGAACAGCTCCGTTCTTGGCATATAGAAACGGTTGAAACCGATGGGGCCATCATGAGCATGTCTCCGGGAGTGGTCCCCGAGTCCGGTGAAGCGGTTGCGGAACAGGATGTGGGGCAGGCGGATGGCGGGGGTTCCGCTGAACAGGATGCGGCGGAACAGGCGGAAGAAGCGGCGCTGATGGGCAGGATACTTCCCGAAGATCAGAAGATCGACCTGATTTTCTGGAATTATCTGGATATCATCAAAGAGATCGATGAGTTTTTTGCCTGTATAGCTTCCGGCGCGATTCCGGATGCCCGGGTTGTTACCATCCTAACGGAAGATTTGATCCAGACTATCAGGGAGAACCGGATCACCACCGTAGGATTTATTCTGGGGAGCGAAACGCCGAACCGTGGGCTGGCCAAAAATTCTATAAACACCGCCATACTTTCGGCCCTGATAGCGGAGGAGTTCGGGTATTCTGAACAGAATCTGCGGCAGCTTATTACCGGCGCTTTGCTGCATGATGTGGGGATGCTACGGCTGCCGTGGGAGATCCTGGATAAGCGCGGACAGTTTTCTCCCGAGGAAACCTGGCAGATGCAGGCTCATCCCTTCTATTCCTACGATGTCGTCTATAAGGAACTCGAATTTCCCGAAGATGTGGGGTGTATTGTCATACAGCACCATGAATACTGGAATGGGGAGGGGTATCCCCGCCATTTTCGGCGGCAGGATATCGCTATGGGTGCGCGTATCGTATCGGCGGCGGATGCCTTTGAAGCCATGGTGAGCGAAAAAACCTACCGGAATTCCATGATAGGGTACCAGGCCATGAAGAACATCCTTTCCGACAATTCCCGCCGGTTTGATCCGGATGTACTCAAGACTTTTGTCAGAATCATGGGGATTTATCCCATAGGGTCGGTCATACGGCTGAATACCGGCGCTGTGGCGCGGGTTACCGATGTCAGGAAGGAAGCTCCCCTGCGGCCTAAGATACGGATCCTCATTGATGAAAGAGGCACGGCGATTCAGTCTCAGGAAGGGAACGTCATCGACCTTCTCAGGGAGAAGAACCTTTTCATCACCAGGGCGCTCAATCACCGGCATTACGCGAAACGGGCATGAACAAGGGACGGGAAGGCGAGAACAGGGCCGCAGCCGAAGTGGAAGCGGCGGGGATGCGAATCATCGCTCGGAATGTCCGTTCTCCAGCGGGGGAGGTCGATCTTATCGCGGAGGACGGAGATACGCTGGTATTCATCGAAGTAAAAGCCTGGTCTGTATATGGGATCGAAAACCTGTCCTATGGGATAGATGGGAAAAAGCAACGGAGGATCATAGAAACCGCTAAGTATTTTCTTTCGGTTCATCGAGAATATAGTAGTATGGCTGTTCGTTTTGATGTCATTTTTATCGGGCCCGAAAAAGTAATCCGCCTTGAATCGGCGTTTACGGAGTGCGTATGATCGGAATTGAACAAGAGGACCGGATGTCTCATTCCGGAATTGAACTTCTCCGTAAAAAGCTCGATAATGAAGCGTATCTCAGCGAAGCTATTCAGAGAATTGCCCTGGTTCTATGCAATGAGTTTTTGGGTATTTCTCAAGAAGGAGGTTTGATTCATGGGCGGCAGTGGAAAAGGCGGAAATAACCAGCGAAAACCTTTCAAGCGCCGGGATAAAGGCGGCGATGGCTGGCAGAATAATCAGCAGAATCAGGGTAAGAAAAAAGGAGGGGACGCTTATCATGCTGAGAAAAAACGGGGAGCCTTTGACCGGCCCAAATGGGCTGCGGTAAAATTGCCGGTAGACCCGCTTCCTATGCCGGATTGTTCTATTTGCGGGAAGCCTATCAAGGATATCGCTTCCGCAGTAACGGATAGGATTACCGGGAGTCCGGCGCATTTTGACTGCATTGTTTCACAAATCGCGGAAAATGAAAAAATCGAAAAAGGGGATACGGTTACCTATATAGGAGGAGGCCGGTTCGGAGTTGTTTATTTCGCTAATCCTCATGATATCCGAAACTTCAAAGTAAAAAAAATCATTGAGTGGGAAGATAAGGGGAATCGGGCTGAATGGAGGCAGACTGTGGCGGATCATTTTTCCTTGACGTAATATGACAGATAATAAAGAAGATTTTTTATCGAATCCGGCTATAATCGCAAACTATTCTCTCCTTCAGAGTATAGGGATATTCACCTATATTAATGAGCTGAATCAGGAGATTCGTCATTTTAAGGATCTGCTTTCCGGGGCTTCGGAAATTTTCAGCAAGACCTCCATCGACGACATCATGAATACCACGGTTTGGCAGATTTCAGATCGGTTCCTCCCCTCCTTCATCGTTTTCTTGTGGAAGCCCTATCAGGATAAGATCGATGTAACTATCAAGGCGTATAAAAACTATAAACTGGTAGACCTGCCTGTTGGTATTGATTCCATCAGCCGGTTGGAGCCGTTTTTTCAAAAAAACCGGCAGCCCATCAATTACAAGTTTCTGAGGCAGCATATTGCAGATGACCGTGAGGAGACTAAGCCCTTTAAATCCTTGGATGCGCTGTCTCCGGAGCTGGTGATTCCCATCATGGGGCCTTCCGGCAGGCTCTACGGCATTATCCTGGTGGGGGACAAGATGCTGGGGAACGCCTATACTCAGATGGAACTGGATTTTCTGAATCAGATTATGTCCTTTGTTTCCCAGTCTATTCAGAACCACCTCCACTATGAACGTTCCGTCCGGGATGTAAAAACCGGCCTTTTTAATCATGGGTTTTTTATCACCCGGTTAAATGAGGAAATCGCCCATACGAACCGCCATGAACAGGAATCGTCCCTGATTGCCATTGACGTGGACCAATTCAAGTCCTTTAACGATAATTACGGGCATCTGGCCGGGGATAAGGTTCTTGAGTGTATCGCTCAGGTTATCAAGCAGAGCGTCCGCATTGAGGATGTGCCTTCCCGCTTTGGGGGCGAGGAATTCACCATCCTCCTCCCGAACACGGACCAGAATACCGCTCTTATCGTGGCGGAACGGGTACGGAACGCCATCGCCGCCATTACAGTCCCCTGGACCCAGCCGTTGCCCCAGGTAACCATCAGTCTGGGGATATTCACCTTCAACAAACACACGAAACTTTCGGCGGACGAGGTTCTCCGCCGGGCGGACGAGGCGTTGTATCAGTCCAAAACAAACGGCAGGAACCGGACCACCGTATTCTGTCTTCGGGGTTTGTTCTATAAGGCTCGGCAGATTGAAAGAAGAGCCGTTGCCAAAACAACAGAGAATTTGCCGGCGGATATGAACGCGGGGGACTGATAATATGATCGGTATAATCGGAGCCATGGAGGATGAGGTTGTCATGCTCCGCAAGGCTATGACGGAAGCGAAGGCCCCCCCCGCAGAGCCGGAGGGCTTTGAGTTTATCCAGGGCAACCTGGAAGGGAAGCCCGTAGTCCTGTTGCGTTGCGGTATAGGCAAGGTCAACGCCGCAGTGGGTTGCGCCCTGCTCATAGAACGGTACAAGCCGGAGGCGGTGATCAACACCGGTTCCGCCGGGGGTATAGACGGCGCCCTGAACTTTGGGGACGCTATCATTTCCGACGGGCTGGTCTACCATGACGCGGACGTTACCAGTTCGGGTTACGCGCCGGGACAGATTCCCGGTATGCCGGGAATCTTTACGGTTCCGGATGACCTTATATGCCGGGCGGAGCGGGCGGTAGATGAGCTGGTGCGGGAAGGGCGTCTTCCCGAAATCTTTCATCATGTCAGGGGGCTTATTGGTTCCGCCGATGTGTTCATGGACACCGCTGAAAAAATAGAGCGGGTCCGCCGGGTTTTTCCCCGTATCCGGGCGGTGGAGATGGAGGGGGCCGCCGTTGCCCATACGTGTTTCCTTTTCTCCGTTCCCGTCCTGATCATCCGGGCCGTGTCCGATAGAGCCGGAGCGGAGTCCCCCATGAGGTTCAACGAATTCCTCCCCTTGGCTTCCAAACATTCGGGAGAAATAGTCCGCCGTATCCTGCGTAATTGGTAAGGAACAGTTCCTAACAGCATACCCGTATAAAGAGAGATAGGAGCATCGCATGAAGAAGATTGCCAGTTTTCAAATCGATCACCTCAGATTAAAACCGGGCCTTTATGTGTCTCGGAAAGACACGTTTGGGGAGACCATATTTACCACCTTTGACCTCCGCTTAAAGATGCCGAACAAGGAGCCGGTCATCGACATGCCCGCCCTGCATACCATCGAACACCTGGGGGCGACCTTCCTCCGTTCCCACACGGGGTGGGCGGACCGGGTGGTCTACTTCGGGCCCATGGGATGCCGTACCGGCTGTTACCTGATCCTGGAGGGAGACCTCTCTTCCGAAGACGCCCTGCCCTTGGTCCGGGAGATGCTGGACTGGATAGCCGCTTTTGAGGGGCCTATCCCCGGAGCGGCCCCGGCGGAGTGCGGTAACTGGCAGGAACAGAATCTGGATATGGCCCAATGGGAGGCAATCCGTTACGCCGCGGTATTGAAGAACCCGGCTTGGGAGAATCTGAACTACCCGGCGTGACCGCGGTTATTGAGTTGTCCCTGATTTCCGCATAGTAACGCACGTAAATAAAGAATCCCCGGAGCAAGCGCCGGGGTATTAAACCAAAAGGGCGCAGCCCTAAGAAAGAGGTTTTCTATGAAGAAGTTCATCCTTATCCCTGATTCATTTAAAGGCACGATGAGTTCCGCTGAAATATGCGGCATCATGGAGGAGCGTATCCGCGCCCGCTTTCCCCAGGCGGAGGTAATCTCCATTCCCGTGGCCGATGGCGGGGAAGGCAGTGTTGACGCCTTTCTTTCAGCGGCGGGGGGAGAGAAGATAACCATCCCGGCTAAGGGTCCCTACATGGAGGACATTACGGGGTTTTACGGCTGTATCGACGGGGGCGCTACGGCGGTGATCGAAATGGCCGCCTGCGCGGGACTGCCTTTGGTGGGCGGTAAGCTCAACCCTGACCAGACTACTACCTATGGGGTGGGCCAGCTCATGGCCGACGCAGCGAAACGGGGCTGCAAAAAGATCATCCTGGGCCTGGGAGGGAGCGCCACCAACGACTTCGGCGCCGGAGCCGCGGCGGCGGCGGGGATACGCTTCTTCGATACTCTCGGCAAGGAATTTGTCCCTACCGGCGGCGGCCTTTCCCGTATAGCCCATATTGACGCCTCCGGTCTTCTGCCGGAACTCAAAGCCGCGGAAATTGTTACCATGTGCGATATAGATAACCCCCTGTACGGCCCCCAAGGCGCGGCCTATGTGTTTGCTCCGCAAAAGGGGGCCGATCCCGGCATGGTGGAATTCCTGGACGAACAGCTCCGTTCTGTTTCGGACACGGTGATTCGGGAACTAGGCGTTGATGTGTCCGCCGTTCCCGGCGCCGGCGCGGCCGGCGGCATGGGCGGCGGTATGCTCGCTTTCTTTGGTTCCCGCCTGCAAATGGGCATAGAGACCGTTCTCGACACGGTGCGCTTTGACCAACTCCTGGAAGGGGCGGATGTGGTATTTACCGGGGAAGGGAAGATAGATTCCCAAAGTCTGCGGGGCAAGGTGGTAATTGGCGTTGCCCGGCGGGTCAAGAGGACGGGGCTCCCGGTCATCGCCGTGGTGGGCGACATTGGCGACAATATTGAAGGGGTCTACGATGAAGGGGTGACGGCTGTCTTCAGCATCAACCGGGTGGCGGTTCCCTTTGAAAAAGCCAAGCCACGGGCCTCCTCCGATCTGAGCCTGACCATGGACAGCCTGATACGTTTTATTGCCCGGTTTAAAGCGGTTGTTTAAAATCCCTGCCTCCAGCCCGGTGTATATGGATTTTGTCTTTGGAATGAGAAATGACCACTCACAAGTAGTGGTCATTTCTCCCCTCTTTTATAATTGCTCAACGATATTAGCCAGCAGGTTTATGAATTTGTCGGCTGTTAATCTTCCCATCTCCACCACTTCTTCATGATTAGTCCCGCCTTTTGAATAAATACAGGTCATATTCGTGATACAGGAAATACCCAAAATTTTCATGCCACAGTGCCTCGCCACAATGGCTTCTGCCACCGTAGACATACCAACCACATCCGCGCCTAAAGCCATATAAGCTCTTATTTCAGCGGCGGTTTCATAAGTTGGCCCTTGCCAGTACCCATAGACACCTTTTTGTATCTTAATATTAAGATTTTTCGCCGTTTTTTCCGCTAACGCAATATATTCCGGTGTATAGGCGCTGCTCATATCGATAAATCTATCCCCAAAAATATCCAAATTAACGCCCCGTAAAGGTGATGGACAGAAATGCGACAAGTGGTCTTCAATTATCATCAAATCGCCTGGGGCAAAATGTTTATTAACTCCCCCACAGGCATTTGTCAAGATAATACTTTTTATACCAAGTGTGGAAAAAACTCTTACCGGGAACGTTATCGTTTGGGTGTCATAGCCTTCATAGTAATGGACCCTCCCCTGCATAACCGCGATACAATGTCCCTTAATCTCCCCAATGAATAATTTACCACTATGCCCCTCGACAGTTGATTGAGGAAAATTTGGTATAGTATCAAAGGGTATTATATCTGCGTTTTCCAGATATTCCGCGAATTTTCCCAGCCCGGATCCCAATACGAGCGCAATACTGGGTCTTTTATCTGTTTTGGTTCGGATGTATTCTACAGCTTCATTTATGGCGTTTTCCATTACTGCTTTGTTGGTATAGTCCAAGTTTTTTATTACCATCGTATTTCTCCTTACCGGTAACAATTAAAACACCTTTCGGTTAATCTGTCAAATCCTTTTTGAACTTTTTAAAAAGATACTTGTAACCAGCAGGCTGTCAAGACTAAATGACAGGAATACTATGATACAACAACATCCACCGATTGCGAACTAACGTTCAACGCAGATTTCACCGCTTAAGAACACGTTTGATACGAAAATCTGTGTTAATCCCTGTAATCCGTAGATACTCCTTATTTCCTATACCCCGTTTTTTAGTCTTGACAACCTCCTAGTTCCCTTCTTTGATGATCTCGATTCTGATGCCATCGTTCTGGTCCGGTTCATCCTTGGGGGGAATGGTTACCTTGAGGATGCCGTTTTTATAGACCGCCTTGACCTTTTCCTGGGCGTACTTGTCCAGAGGCACGTAGTATTTTTGTTTTTCGATATCCTTTAATTTAAGGCGGCGTTTGAAGTACCGGATATTTTCGTCAGGAAGTCGGGTTTCGCCATCCTCCTCCAGGGTTCCCGAACCCGGAAAGTCCTCGGCGATTTTGGCGGAAAACACCATATAATCCCCCTGAAAGGAGAGGCTGATGTCCTTTTCGTCAAACCCCGCCAAGGCAAACTCGAAGATCATACTCCGGTTCCCGGTCATAAAGACATTCATGGGGGGATAGGAATAGTTGGGGTAATAATCGACGTTTTCGTCAAAGGGGTTTCTCTGCCCGAAGGGACCGCGTCCGCCAAAAGGCCCGCGCCCGCCATCGGGTCCGAACTGGTTGAAATTTCGCTGAAATTCATCACTGAAATTCTGGGCGGCGTCGAAGATCTCATCGAAGATCGTTCCCAGATCCACATAGCCTTTGTTGCCTTTCATGTCAGGCTCCTTTGCATCCAAATAGAATGCTTACATCCGGCAGGATACTTTCACCCTAACCGGATGTTTGGACTTGCCGGCCCTAAGGCCCGGCGGAATAGGTGGACCCTCCTGCGAGCGGTCCCAAAGGACTGACAGTCCTTCTATAAATAATATACTAAATTTCCGGTACGGGATACAACCGCTGCGGCAAGTTACCTCATGTATGGAGGAATTGCTGAAGTTTTGCCAGCAATTTTACATTTAGAAAAATGTGCTGCAATGAGGCATGGGACGGGGAATACTCAAGGCGCAATTGCCCGATTTTGACCAGATTGGCGAGCGGGCTGACCGTGACATTCAGCCCCGGCGGCGGGAAAGCTACGACCTTAAGTACGATTATGCGGATGCCATCAAGAGCGCTTACGGCGTGTTTTTTTTTCAACACCCCTCTATGCTGAACTTCCAGCAGGAACTCAAGCGGAAATACAACCGGAGCAACGCCGAAACGGTGTTGGATGTCCGGGAAATCCCGGTCAACAACCAAATCACCCGGCTTCTGGACAACCTGGAGCCTGAATGGTTTGCCGAAACTTTCAACAACAACCTCAAGCTGGCGGAACAGTACGGGGCACTGGAGGAATACCGGGTACTGGAGGGCGGGGTTCTTATAGCCCTGGACGGGGTGTGGTATTACTCATCGAAAAACATCCATTGCGAACACTGTCTGCATAAGAGCAGGGAAGGGGAAACGACCTATTACCACAGCATGGTGGCGAGGGCGGTGGTGAAACCGGGGAGCGGGGCACTGTCAACAAGTTAAGGACTAGACACGGTCAAAAGCTGTGATAAGCTGGAATTGGGAGGGCATCATGGGAAAAAAAACTGTTTTGAAACAGTCCGAAACCTGTTGGAAGAAGCGGCATATAAAATTCGCTCAAAGAAATGGGAACAGGATTTCACCAGGAACCGTAAAATGCCCTTCAAAAATCTGATACGGTTCATGCTCGGCATGGTGAAGGAAAGCTCGCGGAACGCCCTTGAGCGCTTCTTTCCGAAATTAAATGAGGCGACCCACATGAGCCAACAGGCGTTCAGCCTGGCGCGGCAAAAACTGAAATGGGAAGCCGTCGAGGAGTTATTCCGGGCAAGCGTAGAGGGCAGCTATAACGAGGAGATAAAAGACTGGCGGGGCTGGCTGCTGATGGCGGTTGACGGGAGCCGCATCGTGCTGCCGCCGGATGCGGAACTGCGGGAGTATTACGGGACGACGGGGAATGAGACCGCCGCGACCGCCCAGGCATCAATACTGTATGACATAGAGAACGACATCATCGTGGACGCGAAGATAGGACCGTTACAAGAGAACGAGCGGAGCCTTGCGAAGAAACACGCGGACAGGCTTGCGGTGATTGGGGCATGGTTTGAGGGACGGAAGGCGATAGTGATATTTGACCGGGGGTATCCGTCGAAAGACTTGATAGAGCACCTGGAAG
>JAIRLK010000296.1 GCA_031259515.1 Treponema sp.
TACAATCTGTTCAGAAGGCCGAACCCCGCTTTAAGCCGCTACGACCTTTGGAAAGAGACCGCCGCATGGTGGCATATCGAAGGCGAAGCGTTCTGGTGGTTCGGCCCTGACTATACGGGAGGCCTGCCTACAGAGATTTACGTTCTTAATCCCCGGAAACTTCAACATGAGGGAGAATGTTTTGGGGCATTAAAAAACAATTTCAAAAACAATACCCGGCGGTGGTTTTACCATGCCGGAGCCGAACTGATTCCCATTCTTCAAGATGAATTGATTCACTTCAAAGACTGGAACCCCTGGAACCCGGTACGGGGTGTCAATCCGCTGGTATCCCTGGCCCTTGAACTGGAACAGGATTATTACGCCAATAAAGCCAATTCACAATTACTCAAAAACAACGCCATTCCGCAGGGCGTATTAAAAACGGAACAGACACTAAGGCCGGAGGAAGCGGACCAGCTTGAACGCCGCTGGGAGAGCAAGTACGGGGCAGTCCAGGCGGGACGGAAGATTGCCGTCCTCGGCAAGGGAACCAGTTTTGAGCCACTGTCGTTTACCCCCGAAGTGGTAAAGCTGTTTGAGTTAAAACGGTGGAACCTCTACACGATATTGGCGAAGTACGGCATACCTCCACGGGTAGCGAATATTAACGACAAGTCTACGTCCCTTTCCGGCAAGGACACGGCGGAGCAGCACTCCGCCTTCTGGAAATATACGTTAATCCCCATACTCCACCAGTTTGAACAGATACTCGAAAGCCAATTCTTCATGCGGTTCGGTTTGAAAGAAAGCGGCGTGTTTGATTTGTGGGATATTCCCGAATTACAGGACAGCGAGGACGCGCAAAGCAAGCGGGACATTGCGGAGATTAACGCCGGGCTAAAAACCATCAATGACGTGTTGAAAGAACGGGGGAAAGATACAAAGCCCTGGGGGGACGTATGGTATCGGCCTAAAAACATGATCCCGACTTCCGGTTGTGATACGGGGAGTGATACGCCATGACCGGAGGGACGCTGGTCATCAGCCGGGCAAAAAATATGCTTCCCGTCTGCAAGTATTATCTGAAAACCGTGGGCTTTCAGAATATCGTTTTGACCTCGGAGGAAAAAGACAGCCTGAACTTTGTCATCAACGAACAGAAACCCCGGCTCGTGTTCATCGAGAGTTGTTTTTATGAGGCGGCCACGCCGTACATGACCGGGCGGCTGCTGCGGGATTTCCCGAAACTGCGGATTGTGGCGTTTTCCGTGGGCGAATTCCCCGATGATCTGGCGATGTGGTTTTACTTTCATGGCGTGAAAAATTATATCAACTTCCGGGACGGTATGTGCGAATTCAAGCGGGGCATACGGAAGATTTTACGGGGAGAGGAATTCCGCTCCAAAAAGGTACAGCGGCGGCTTGATCTGCGGGATAAAATACCGAAAGCGGCGTACAGTTTTACCAAGCGGCAACTGGAAGTCCTGACTCTAGTCTGCAACGGCTTTACCACCGAGGAGGCGGGGGAAATGCTGCATATCAGTGTACGGACAGTGGAGAACCACAAAACGGATTTGTACGCCGTGTTTCATGTGCGGAATGAACGGGAACTGATACGGGTTGCGTATTATCTGGATTTGTTCAAAAAAGACGAACTGTGTTTTTACGGCGGGAAATGGGTAGTTGCGCCGCTGCCTGAAAAAACGCGGAAACCAAAAATACGGAGGATTAAATGATTGTACGAACCAAGAGCGGGGAGTACCGGGCGGATAATTCCGGGGTATTGCTGGATTTCCTCGGCGTGAAGAAAGAAACGGCGGGGCCGCAAAAGGTGGCGGGGGACGTGGAGTTGATCGCTTCCGTGCCATTCCGCCTGACGGAGAGTGAAACGGCGGAAGGTTTGCCGTGGACGCTTTCCACCTTTGACCTTGACCGGTTCAGTGAACGGATAGACCCGGCGGGGTGGGACTACAAGCGGTACATGGATAACCCGGTTATTGAGTGGGCGCACCGGTATGACATTCCGGCTATCGGGAAAGCCGATAGCCTTTACGCCGATGAGAAGGGTTTACATGGCTTGGTCATCTTCAACGACAAAGACTATGACCCTTTCGGCTGGGCCATAGGGCAGCGGGTAAAGGCCGGGGTTATCCGGGCCGGTTCGGTGGGGTTCCGTATCCTTGAGATTGAAATTCCCTCTAAAGAGGACAGCAAGGACGGAACAAGCCTTATATTCCGCAAGCAGGAATTATTAGAGTTTTCGATCTGCAATGTTCCGGCTAATCCGTTTGCGCTCACGAAAACCATAGCGGAAGGGAAACCGGAAACAACACAGGAATTAGACGGTTCTATGTTTTGGGGCGGCTTGATAAATAACTTGTAAGAGGTAATGTATGGGTAATGAAGAACTGGAAGCCGTCAAGAAACAGTTGGCGGCTATGAAGAAAATCGAGTTGACGGGCTTCACCAACACGGAAACCGCAACCGCCTACTTTCAGGAAAAAGAGGCTATCTTAGAGGGGATTGTCAAAACCCTTGAAACAGTTACGGTACAGGAAAGGGCCGAAGTGGAGGCGTTGAAAAGTACCGTCAAGAGTTTGCGGGACGAACTGAAAGGACAGGTGGCCAATCCCCGCGAACTTTCCCGGCGTGAACTGCTGTACAGTCTCGGCAAGGGGATTGCGGCGGCGTGGGAGGGAAACCACAAGGCCCTTGCCGATTTGTCTTTCTCCCCGAACCTGAAAGCGGCGGAGAACTGGACGAACCCGAAAGATGTAAGCTGGGGAGAACGGGGCTGGAACGTGAAGGAGAAAGCGGCGTTAGGTACGCCGATGGGGAACATGACAACAAATGACCAGTATTTGATTAACCCCATCTACGAAACGGAGATCATGACGGACGCCGCCAAAAAGTCCGTGATGATGAACCTCGTCCGCCACAGGCCCATGATGGGGCCGTCTATCTTCCTCCCCACACGAGACCGGGGAGGGGTAGAGCTTCACTGGCTCACCGCTTACGGGCAGCAGATTACCGGATCGAAACCGCAGGGGGCGCAACGGGTAGAGTTAAAAGCCTACATCCTGGCCGGGTTTATTCCGTGGTATGACGAGTTTGAGGAAGATGTCTTTACCGACCTGGGGGCCATTTTCCTCGACGAGTTTACCGAAAGTTACGGACAAGAATTCGACCGTCAATGCCTCCTCGCCGATGAAGACCCCTTTACCGGGGCTATGGCGGCGGACGGCGTTACTACCGTAACCCTGGGTAGCTCTGATATTGAAGACCTGACATGGAAAGACTTTCGGGACGCGGTATACAAGGTTCCTGCGGAGGAACGGAAAGACTGCGCCTGGTTCCTCCATGAAACGGTGTTAAACCATATCGCCAACATAGAGGACGCTGAGGGCCGCCCGATATGGCGGCGGCCTATGGAGGCCATGCCGGGGAAACTGGACTTATACCCCTACCATGAAGTATCCATCATGCCCCAACTGGCGGATATTGGGGCCAATACTCCCTTCGCAATCTTTATGAACCCGAAGCGGATACAACATGGAAATCGGAAGGGGATAGAGATAAAGAAATTTGATCAGACCACGGAAAGTATGCAGTACGGGGAACTGTTCCTCCGGTTCCGCAAGCGGGACGGGTTTCTTGTTACCCGGCCTGCGGGAAACATGGTGATCCTGAAAACCAAGGCGGCAAGCGGCGGGGGAAGCGGACAGCAGTGATATAATGAATGAATAGTAAGGGGGGGGGCCGTCCGGCTTATCACCGGGCGGCCTTTGTTGTTTACAAATAAAACTTGATGGTGTTTTCCGTTAATAACCCGGTCTTGTTTTCCGGGTCCAGAAGATTGTCTATGCGTTCTATTTCCTTCCGGAATATCCGGGCATCTTTACCCTGCAAATAGATATGGGATGTATACTTGTTGTCATGCAAGAAATAATTCCCGGTTTCCGGTTCGTAGGAATAGCTGTATTTCTGACCGCTGAAAACTGGTAACAACATAATCAACTCCTTAAAGGTGAATATCCCCGGCGCAAGGCCGGGAAAAGTAACCGCTATTTTTCCAGTGAAGCGGGTTTACTGAAATGGTGCGGGTATTGCAAGTACCGGGCTGCTTCTATGCTCTGTTCCTCAAAGTGATAATCAATATTTATAACCGGAATACTGGTTATCTCCGAAAGGCTGGTATAACCCCATTCGGCATTGTCCAGGTCGCCATTAAGAATGGTAAAACCAAACATGGTGTCCTCGCCGTCATACTCGCAGATATATATATCCGTGGCCCCGCAAAAATAATGAAAGATGGCGGGGTGTTCCTTCATGCCGTCCGTCTCCCGGAGTGTGGGGCATTTTGCAAGCTGACTTTCGAGCCTGATTAAGGCTTCCTCAAAGGTTTCGATATGGTCGATGGTTACGGTGTATTGGCTGTGGGGGATAAGGGCCGCTACCTTGTGGGCCGTGGTCATAATGGTTTGCATGGGGAATAGCTCCCTGCTTTGGAATACCCCCGCACAAGCGGGGGATGTTGAAAACTAAACCGCTAACTTAACCGGATACTTAACTTTTTCTTTTTCTTCCTTCTCCTCCTTCTCGATTTTCTGACTTCCTTTCTTTGCCCTGATTTCGTCCAGGGTTTCTTTTCCCGCCCTGCCCTTTTTGGGCTTGCCGGAATATACCCATGCCTTATGTTTTCCGGAGAACCAAAAACCCAGTTCCTTTAGTTGTTCCTTAACTCCTTTGGAGTTAAAGCAATAAATCCAGTACCCTATGATTTCGATTTGACAATCCAGGGTTATGATTTTGCGGAGTACCTCTTGGAACGGCGTAACCGCTTCTGCGTTGGGCTTCCATTCCTTGTCTTCGTAGTAGGAATTGAAGGAATGGGACATAAAGCCGTTAAGGAAACTGTTAAACTGTTGTATGATTTCCTTGGTGACGGCTTCGCCTTCCACCCCGGCAATGTCCGGGTGGTGTTGTTTGAGTAGTTGCCGGAAAAGTTTTTTTGCTTCTTCTACGGACTGACAATGTTCAAAATAATTCATTCTGAAACCTCCTGAAATAAATACTGTTGGCCACCGGGAAGCGGTGGGTTTGGAATAATGCGGCCTTTATAGACCGCATGAAGATACGAGACATACCGGGCCGCTTCTTTTTTTGTTTTGAAAAAGCGGCGGACTTTAAGGCCGGAACCGAAAGACAAGCCGGAAAGAACAAGAAAAGATTTGACGTTTTGTTTTTTGAAGTGTGTAGAAACCAGCGCCGGTTTACGCTGGTAAAAAGCAAACTGCGCTACAACCTGATAGCAGACCATAAAACCCCCTATAGGCCCCGGCACAAGACCGGGGGCACTGCGGCTAGACGGCAGGAACCGCCGGAGCTGCGGCAGACTGCTGGCTAAAGGCACAGGATTTGCATTTTGTGTTGTCTTTGCAAGCAAGGCAGACAACACCCGGAGGGAACAGGGAGGGAAGCAAGCCGACCATCTGATCTACGGCTTTGGGCATGGAAACGCCGAGAGACCACGCAAGGCGCCGGACGGAGACCGCCGAGAGGGCGGAGAACTGCGGTGAGTAATACCGCTTTTGTGTTGTGGGATACATTTTGTACACCCCTTGAAACCCCGATATGTTACCGGGCGGATATGGCCGGAGCTACGCCAGCCATGACCCCAGGCCGACCCTTTTGTTTTTCCCCGGTTTAAGGGGAAGGGCCGCCGGGGGCCACCCCGATTCCCCCCGGCCCTCCCCCGTCCGGGGAAAAACCACCCAGCCATTGGCCCTGCCACTATAGGGAGTAACGGCGCTATGCGGCGGATGGAGCCGGTGAAGGCCCCGGTATGCGAATAGGAAATGCCCCGGCCCCGAAGGGGTGGCGTGGTTTTTGTGTGCCCGCTCACCGGGCACATAGCAAAAACCATGACAAGGGGTGTGCGGAATGAAGGCCCCGGGACTTGGGATAAAGGCGGCGGTTGGTGAAGGTAAATGATTTAGAAAAAATACGCAGTATTTTTTACTTATTTGTCTTTGGGGGCGTTGCGGGGGGTATCCCCCGCAGAGAGGGGTGGGACGCAACGAAGTGCGTCCCAGGGGAGAGACTTCTCCCCTCTTTCTTAAAAACGAGTTATTTGTATTGACGCAATAATTCTGCAACTTCGGCGGGAGTTTTGGTGGTAAGGATTTTTGAGCGGAGGGTATCATCGCTGAGGGCGGTGGTTATGGCAAGGAGGAATTTGTACAGAGGTTTTGCCCTGTTGGGCGGAGCAAGGGCAAGAATGATTATGCGGGTTTTATCGTCAAGGGCGGAATCGAAGTCTACACCGGATTTTTTTATGCCGATGACTGCGGTTAATTCCTGAACGGCGTTTGTTTTGGCGTGGGGTATGGCTATGCCGTTTGGTATGGCGGTACTCATGGTTCGTTCACGGTCTAACAGGTCTTTAAGGGCCATGTCCCGATTTAACAGTTTACCCTGAATTGCTAACATATCCAGCAGCTCGTTTATAACGACTTCCTTTGTTCTACCGTGTAACCGGAGACTTATGTTTTCAGGGGAAATGAGATTAAGTGCAACATTGATACTTTTTTTACCTAATGCTGTGAGGGAAAGATTTAATTCGTTCAAAATTCTTTCTCTGGTGTAAAATATATTGGCAAAACTATATGGACAACGCCGCTAAAATTTCTGAACTGGTATAAAAACACGGAGAACGGATATTAGAGTTTTTCCCGTATTGTCTTTATGAGCCCCGCAAGTTCTTCCTCCGGCAAACTCCCATTGGGATCAGAGGCCAACTCAAACGGTCCTCCCCAGGATTTACCTCCTTTATACTTCGGCACCAGATGAAAATGCAGATGCGGGTAGGTATCCCCAAAGGCCGCATAATTTATTTTATCCGGCTTAAAGGCATCGTAAATCGCCTTCGATGCCTTCGCCATATCGCGCCCGAATGCCGCCGTTTCATCGGCGTCCAACTGAAAGAATTCGGTTTTATGTTCTTTTAACGCCAAAATACACCGGCCCCGGTACGCCTGATCCCTGGTAATATACAGAGTGGATACTTCCAAATCCGTCACAATCTTTACAATATCCGTAGTACGGTTACAGTACCTGCAATTCTCCACCACAAACCTCCTGTCAAAAAACCAGGGGCACGGAGCACGCAAACCGCGCCTCCGTGCCCCCCGCAAAAAATCTTATATCGTCCCGTCCCAGGTACTCACCTTTCCGGCCTTCTTCTCCGCCTCGTCAAACCAGCGGCTGGTAACCACCTTCGTTTCCGTGTAGAATCGGTACCCGTCCTTCCCCAGGCAATGCAGATCCCCGAAAAACGAATTCTTGTGGCCCGAAAAGGGAAACATCCCCACCGGAACGGGAATCCCCACATTAACCCCCACTATGCCCCCGTCCGTATGTCGGGCGAATTCCCGGGCGTAATACCCGCTCTGGGTGAAGATCACCGAACCGTTGGCAAAGGGATTGGCGTTCATAAGTTTAAGCCCCTCCGCAAAATCCTTAATCCGCTTAATGCACAGCACCGGTCCGAATACTTCACTGTCCCCTACGGTCATACCGGGCTTTACCTGGTCGAGGATCGTGGGTCCAATGTAAAAGCCGTTCTCGTAACCGGGCACCTTGATATTCCGCCCGTCCAGTACGAGCTTGGCCCCCTCATCGATCCCCTTCTGTATCCAGTCCTCCACAAATTTTTTGTGTCCCCCGTTTACCACCGGCCCCATGCCGGTGCTTTTTTCGTAAGCCGGACCGACCTTAATCTGTTTCGCCTTTTCCACAATAGCCGCCACCAGCTTGTCCGCGATACTCTCCTGAACCACCACAACCGGCAGGGCCATACAGCGTTCCCCAGCGCAGCCGAAAGCGGCGTTGATAATACCGGCGGCGGTACGTTCAACGGGGGCGTCTTCCAGAACCAACGCATGGTTCTTCGCTTCGCAGAGGGCCTGTACCCGCTTGCCGTTCTTCGCGGCAACCTCGTAGATATGCAGTCCCACGGACGTGGAACCCACAAAACTTATTCCCTTAATATCGGGATGGGACAGAAGCAGTTCCGCCTCATTCCGGGAACAGGTAACAATGTTAATCACCCCGTCAGGGAGCCCCGCCTCTTTGTATAATTCCACAATACGCAGGCACGACTGGGGGGTAAAACCCGCAGCCTTAATCACGATGGTATTTCCGCTGGCTATACACATCGGGGTCATCCATCCCATAGGAATCATAGCCGGGAAATTGAAGGGGACTATCCCCGCAAAAACCCCCAAGGGTTCACGGTAGAGTACCGTATCAAAACCGGAAGAAGCGTCCATAAGGCTTTCTCCCATCAAGAGGGAAGGCGCGGCAATGGCCTGTTCCGTCCCCTCCTTCGCCTTGAGTACGTCCCCGGCGGCTTCTTCCCAGGCTTTGCCGTTTTCAAAGGCCACCAGGTGCGTCAACTCGTCCATGTGTTCGATCAGGAGATCCCGCAGCTTGTACAGTATCTGTACCCGCTTGATCGCCGGAGTCCCGGACCAGAGCGGAAAAGCGGCTTTGGCCGCCGCAACCGCCTGTTCCACCTCGTCCTTCGTACAGCAGGGTACTTTGGCGGTCACTTCCCCGGTACTCGGGTTATAGGCATCGGTATACTTTTGCGTTTTTGATTCCACGAATTGGCCGTTGATAAACGGCCTCAATACTTTTGGTTCACTCATGTATATATACTCCTCATTCTCCCTTCGCATCGGGATCGCTAATCATAATTCCCCGTACCACCGTTACGAGGTCGTCATAACTTTTCAGGAAGGCAAGCAGGGTTCGCCGGGTAGAACCGAAATTGTCAAATTCTTCCGGTCTCATACCTTTTTCGTCATAAGCCTGTCTGAAATCGGGAAATTTCTTTTCCAGTTCGGCAATGATCTTGGGGTCCACCGGATCGTCAATGCGATTCTTCACTTCCACACCGGAGGTGTTGAACTTCTGCTGCCAGTCGTAGGTGATGGTCATGGACATATCGCCGCCGATAAACTGCGACCAATGGAAATGGTTCCGATAGGCGGCGTTGAGGAGCCGGGTGCGGTATCCTCGCTCCTTATAAAGATGATAGGCTTTCTTGGCCGCCGCCACCCCGGCCCATTCCAGATAGCCCGGATCGGTAACAACGCCCTTCTTTGCGGCGACAACTTTAAGCCAGTCGTCTAGACGGCCCACCATGATGGTACACACCGGGCTCATGAGGGAAACATCTTTTCTCTCTCTTTTCCGCCGCTCAATACCCCGTTCCACCGCTTCGGCCACCGCGATACATTGGGGCACCGTAAAGGATACTGTGGCGTTCACGCTGATCCCCCGGTAGGACAGTTCCTCCACCGCCTCAATCCCCGCCTTTGTCGCCGGAAGCTTGATGTTGTTATTGGGGTACAGGGTGTCGAAATACACCGCCTGTTCCACAATAGCCTTCGCGTTCTGGTAGAATTTGGTGTTGGTCTGGATAGAAAGCCGCCCGTTCCGCCCATTGTTTTTGTCATAAATGGGTTTGAGCAGTTTCGCGGCGTTCACGGAGATTGCCTCAATGGTTTTCCAGGCGATCACGCCTTCCGTTGCCGTGGGGTTTTCCCTGATAAGCTCCGTGATTTTCGGCTTCCAGGTTTCCAGTTCCTTTTTCAAGACCTGTCCCACGATGGTAGGGTTGCTGGTTCCGCCCGTTGCGCCGTAGCTTATCGCATCGGACAACTCGGCGGTGGAACAGGAATCGTTCCAAAACTCCGTAGGGGTTTTCAAGGTCATTTCATAGAGCGGGCCTTTTCCGTCACCCACAATGTTCCTCCTATAGGTTTGTTTAATATTGCCGCGCTTTTGCGCGCATTTCCAAAACGTGTTTTGCGGCTTCCAGGACTTCCGGTTTTTCCGATGTAGTAGCTATTCCAACGTTCCACCATGTTTTGTACCCGTCGGTCATGGTTTTGGGAATAACCTTCATATCTATCAGCGTAGAGACGCTTTGCCATCTTGCATCCGCGATTGCGGCTTTCAGTTCCCCAATAGTGCGGACGGTGTAGCTTGTAAGGCCGTAACCGCTCGCCACCTTCGCGTAATCCACCGGGATGAGTCCGCCCTTGATCTCGCCGTTGGCATCCCGGTAGCGAAACTCCGTGGCAAGGCTCCCCACTCCGTGGTTCATCTGCAAGTTGTTGATACAGCCAAACCCGCAGTTATCAAAGAGAAGAATATTGATCTTTATCCGCTCCTGCATGGCAGTCATAATTTCGCTGTGGAGCATCTGGAAGCTGGCGTCCCCCACAAGGGCGTAGACTTCGCAGTCAGGGGAAGCCAGCTTGACGCCCAGGGCGGCGGCCACTTCGTAGCCCATGCAGGAATAGCCGTATTCCGCGTGATAGCCCCCCCGCCGGTCGGTTGTCCACATCCGTTGCAAACAACTTGGCAGGCTTCCCCCGGCGGTGATGATGATGTCCTCCGCGCCGATACTCTCCCGCACGGCGCTGATAGCCGCCGTCTGCGTGAGGCCGCCACCATGGAGGGCGGTAAATTCGGGGATGGTCCGGGGGTCGCGGTTTTTGATGATCGGTTCGAAATTATCCCCGTAGGTGTAAGTCCCCAGACGCTTCATTTCGGCGTCCCAGGCGGCCTTGGCGTCACGGATTTCATTTTGCCAGGCGCTTTTGTAGCTTTTCTTCCGCAACAGAACCGCCAAGGATTCCAGGGTTGCTTTCGCGTCCCCAACGGCCTTTACCGCGTCCATCTTGGATGCGTGATAGCGGTTGTTGTTGATTGTTACGATACGAAGCGCAGGGTTTTTAAACTGGCTCTTGGAACCGGTGGCAAAATCGCCGATCCGTGTTCCTACCGCGATGACCAGATCCGCGCCTTCGGCAATAGTGTTGGCCGCCAGAGTACCGGTTACGCCGATGCCGCCAAGACACAGGGGGTGTCCCGATTTACAGGCGCTCTTGCCGGCCTGGGTTTCTCCAAAGGGGATGCCGAATTCGGCGCAGAAATTTTCCAGAGTTTCGCCGGCCTCCGAGTATTTCACGCCGCCGCCCGCAACAACGATGGGATGTTTCGCACTCGTTATCGCCGCGGTCACATCCTCCAGTTCCTCATGCGTGGCGCACTGCCGGACGATCCGGTGTACCCGTTTCTGAAAAAAGTAATCGGGGTAGCCGTAACTCTCCCCTTCCACATCCTGACATAGGGCAATGCAGACCGCCCCGGTTTCCGCAGGATCGGTGAGTATTCTCATGGCGTTGATTAGGGCGGTCATTAATTGTTCGGGACGCACGATCCGGTCCCAGTATTTACATACCGGCTTAAAGGCATCGTTGGTGGTTACGGCGAGGCTGGAGGACTGTTCCAACTGCTGGAGTACCGGGTCGGGCTGGCGAGAGGCGAAGGTGTCCGCTGGAAAGACCAGCAACGGGATGTTGTTCACCGTTGCCGTGGCGCAGGCCGTTACCATGTTGGCCGCACCAGGGCCAATGGAAGACGCGCAGGGAATGATCTTCCGCCGGTTGAGCTGTTTGGCAAACGCTGTTGCCGCATGGCACATACCCTGTTCGTTGCGTCCCTGAAACACCTTGAGACCTCCGGGGTTTTCGTCCAGAGCCTGCCCCAGCCCCACGGCGATACCGTGGCCGAATATCGTAAAAATGCCCTCGACAAATTTGCTTTCTTCACCGTCAAAAGAGACGTACTGATTGTCAAGAAATTTAACCAGCGCCTGGGCGACGGTCATGCGAATTGTGTTCATCCGCCAATCCTCCTTAAAAAAATTACGCTCTGGCGATCATTATGATCTTGCGATCATTTCGCCGTATTGCTGTTTACAGTCCGCAATATACGCCCTGATCTTGTCCAGTGCCGGCATATCCGGGGCGCAGGCGTGGCTCGCCACCAGGAGCGACGCGGAGGCGCTACCCAGTTCCAGACAGTCGATCAGGGGCAGCCCTTCAAGCACACCGTACAGGAACGCCGACCCGTAACCGTCCCCGCCGCCGAAACTTTTCAGCTTGTCGATGGGAAAGGGCTTAATCGAGTATTTTCCGCCGTCATTCGCATAGGCGGTGGAACCTTC
>JAIRLK010000350.1 GCA_031259515.1 Treponema sp.
AGCCCTTAACTTGTTGACAGTGGGCGCGTACCCCCTCTGGAAGGGATAGATTTGATGATTCATCCCAAAACACAGGAAGCGGTCGGCGCTCACGGCGACAAGGTACGCAATGTGGTTAAGTACCAGGCGGCAAAGGGAAGTGAAGCGGGGGAGAAGTTTTCCCGGCGGTCATCGACGGAGAGTTCCCGCGGCTCGTCTACGATTCGGCGCGGTATTACGCAGGGATTCTGCGGGCCTTGCAGAATTTCGGCTTCTTTCCCATACCATACGCCGGGAAACCGCCGGAAATCTGGTGGTAACCCAGTTCAAGACCCTCCTCTCCCGGAACTTGGGCATGAGGAGTGCAGCAAACTGCTAGACCCCCCGGTGTAATACCACCAGATGCCGTTCCTCGTCCAGAAACGGCGCGGGATAGGAGAGGGCTTCCCAGGCCAAGTCCCCCGCCGCCTTCATCTCCGCCGCGATGACCTCCCGGCGGCCCTTGTAGGCCGCAAGGCTGCCCCCTTCCTTGAGCAGACGGAAGAGGCCCTTGAGGATGGGCTTTTCCAGGGGACGGAAGGCCCGGAAGACCGCGAGATCAAACTGTCCCGAAGGCGCTTCTTCCATCAAGCCTTCCTCAACCGTTACGTTCTTTAGGGCCAGAACCGCCTGGACATTCCGCAGGAACCCAACCCGCCTGCCCATACGCTCAATCAGGGTAAAACGGGCTTTTGGCAGGGCTATGGCCAGGGGTATGCCCGGCAGCCCCGCCCCGGAACCGACGTCGGCAATATGGGGCGGCGCTGCCTGGGGACCCCTTTGTTTCAAGAGCCGGAGCAGGAGTCCCAGGGGGGCGAGGGAGTCGAGGATGTGCCTGACCACCAGGCCGCGCCGGTCTTTCGCCCCTACCAGGCCGTAGGCGGGGTTAAAACGTTCTATTTCCTCAATATAGCCGGTAAGGAGGGCGGTAACTTCGCCGAGCCGGTCTTCCAGAAGGCGGGCCGAGCCGGAATCTCCCCGCATCAGGACTTCAAGGCCCTCACGGAGGAGCGTATCGCTGTCAAATGGATTTGTCATATTCCTCATATCCGTTGTTTTCCGCATCATTTTATCTTAACGTGTTGACATTGCCGTCCTATCTATTATCCCGGCTGTTCCGGTATACCGGCGTAAACAGCACAAATACTGTCCATAGTTCCAGCCTGCCCGCAATCATCACGAAGGAGTAAAGCCATTTGATGTGATCCGGGAAACCACGGTAATTGTGGGCGGGACCTATGGCGCCGAATCCTGCGCCTATGTTTCCGGTTATTGAAAGCGCGGCGCTGAAGGAAGAAAAGATGTCCGTACCCGAAGCGGCGGTAATAAGGGTGGTTACTAAAACTACCAGGGCATACAAAAACACAAAACCCGCCACGCCGTACACAAGGTCCCTTCTCCCCACCCGTTTGTTGATCTGTACGCTGAACACCCCGCGGGGAAACATGGCCCGGCGCATCTCGTTGCTCATCTGTTTCCACAGCACCACATGGCGAATCACCTTGACGCCTCCCGCAGTGGAACCCGAACATCCGCCTGCGAACATGAGGACGAAGATGGTCATCCGGGCGATGCCCGGCCAAGCTTCATAGTTGGTAATCGCCGCGCCGGTGGTGGAAAGAATTGACGCGGTCTGATAGGCGGCGTAACGCAGAGCCTTTGGTAGTGAACCGTACACCGGCATAAGCGAGACGGTGATGATCCCCGCCGCCGCGAAAAAAATCGCCAGGTAAACCCGGATTTCCGTGTTGTCCCATATATCCCGAAATTTTTTTCGCAGCAGGCGGTAGTAAAGGTTGAAGTTGATCCCCGCAAGGAGCATGAACAGGGTGGAAACCCCGTCTATAAACGGCGAATCAAAAAAGGCCAAACCCCTGTTCCTAGTGCTTACGCCCCCGGAAGCTATGGTAGTAAGACTGTGGCAGAAGGCGTCAAACAGGTTCATGCCTCCTATCCGGTAGAGGATAAAGAGGATCAGGGTTAGTACGCCGTATGTCAGCCAGAGCAACTGCGCTGTTACGGTAATCTTGGGAGTTATTTTTTCCTTTTCCGGTCCCGGCGCTTCGGCCTTGATAAGCTGGAAGCCCCCTATTCCCAAAAGGGGCATAAGAGCCACCGAGATAAGCACGATCCCCATGCCGCCGAACCAGTGGGCGCAGCTTCGCCAGAGGAGCAGGGACCGGGGCAGGGCTTCAACATCATTGATGACGGTTCCCCCGGTAGTGGCGAAGGCACAGGCGCTTTCAAAAAGGGAATCGGTAAAACTCAGGCCCTCTTGGGAAAGGTAAAAGGGAACGGCGCCGAGGAAACCCGCCAGGGCCCAGGCAGCAAAGACCAGGAAAAAGCCGTCCCCCGCGTTAAGGTTCATCTTTTTATTCCGCAGGGAAAGAAAGCTGGGCAGGGCGAGGGCCGTAACGATCAGCATGGGAAACACAAATGCCCGGCTCATGGCGTTTTCTCCGGATGCTACGGCCATGATCAGCGCCGGAACCATGCTTACCGCGATGATCCCCAGAAGGGAAAGAATCACCCGGAGGAGGATAAACTGTTTTTTGAACCGCCCGCGCATCATCAGCAGTGTCCCTGTT
>JAIRLK010000022.1 GCA_031259515.1 Treponema sp.
AATGCGGCATATACATACCTGCTGATACTGTCCCATGCCTCTGAACAAAAACTTCCATTAAGTATACGGAAAAAGTCCGTATTTTCAACTATAAATTCCTGTCCCTCATTAAAATATGGACATTTACCCGATTTTGGATCGGCAAGATATATTTCCTGTAAATCTTCATAAAGTTCCCGTCTTAATATGGTGATTTTACATTTATGTTCTGCCATAGTATCCTCCAAGAATTTTAATTATAATACAGTGCTTTTATACAAACGTCAAGTTATTTTATATACAATTTTTTATTCCAACTATCGGCGAAGCTGCTTAACATAATGGTTTGAAAAATTTTAGCCCCTATTGCACATAACTATTCGGTGTGGGAACACCGGACTTCAATCCTGCGTTACGCGGAAGAATACGACATCGCCGTGATTATGCCGGAGGTTCAGCGGAGTTTTTATCACCGTACCGGCGCTTACCCCTCATTCCCGTGCTATTGCCCGTATTCCGGTTCCGCCAGCCGCCCATTTGATTATGGCTTTCGTTACATCCGGCTTACAGCCGTTATAGGTGTATTCCGCGTAAAACGTTTTATGGGAACAGGATGAGATTATTACCAGCATACCAATTTTTATCGTTTGAAGCGTTATAGGGGCAGACATCTTCACTTCTGCAAAACGGGCATTTTAATGTTACTGTTGCCATAACTTTCACTCTCATAAAGTTTTGGTATAGTATATCCGCTTTCAGCCTAATAAGCCTAGAACATTACCGAAAAAATACACGAAAAGATCCCTGCCGGTGATGGTTAAAACCCGGCAATACGAAAGGCGGAAAGAAACCTACTCGAAATCTGTAAGGACCCGCTCAGAAAATGTTATTTCCTTATTGCGTAAGCAATAACGTACGGGAAACCGCAGGGTAAAGCGGGTCCCTTTTTTCCCGTCGCTTTGCACCTCAATCTTCGCGTCGTGAAGCGCGGCCCCGTGCTTTACGATGGAAAGCCCCAGGCCCGTACCTTCCACTGCGCCGCTCCTGCTCTTGTCCGCCCGGTAAAACCGCTCGAATATGCGATCCCGTTCATCTTCCGGTATGCCTATTCCCGTGTCTTCAACCGTAACAATGTTCTCTCCCGGAAGCGTTTCAACGGAAACCCGTACCGCGCCGCCTTCAACATTATACTTAACCGCGTTATCAATCAGGTTGAACAGCATTTCATCCAAAACACGGGGGACGCCGGGCATACGCGCCGGATCCCCGTCAACCGTAAGCGAGAGCTTCCGTCCGGCGGCGGCGGCGCTTAAACGCCCGGCGGCGCCCTGGGCAAGAGCGAGGAGGTCCACTTCTTCTTTCTCGTAAATATCGCCGCCTTCGTCCAGTCGCGAAAGGGTTATAATATCGTCCACCAGACTGATGAGCCGCTGGACCTCGCCGTAGATCTTCTCCGCGAATTGGGGCATGTCTCCCTGTTTCACAAGGCCCCCCGCCATGATCTCGGCAAACCCGGATATGACCATGAGGGGCGTTTTAAGCTCATGGGACACGTTGGCGGTAAACTCACGGCGCAGCCTGTCCCGATCCGCCCGTTCGGTTACATCCAGAATAACCAGGATAATTCCCTGAACCGCGTCCCGGTACTTTACCGGGTTTGCGAAAAGCCGCAAGTACCGCTGTCCAACGGAAAGTTCCGCTTCCGCAAGCCTGCCGTCCAAGGCTTTCTCCAGCGCGCCACGGAACGGTTCATCCCGCCTGACCGCCAGGGCGTTCTGATACTCAACCTGTTTCTGGTGAATCCCCAAAAGACTGCCGGCGCTCTTGTTGCAGGAAAGGATGCGTCCGTCCTGATCCAGCACCAGAAGGCCCTCCATCATGTTGTCGGTTATGGCGTTGAATTCGTTCTGCCGTTTCCGCGTTTCCTCAAGCTGCGCGGCTATAGCATCGTTCTGCTTTTTTATGCGGGAAAGAAGGGGCGTAAGTTCGTCATAGGCGGCGCTGTCCTCCGGATTATCAAGATCGATGCGGTTTATGGGCGCCACGATCTTTTCCGTCACCTGGGAACCTGCCGCCAGGATGATCATAAACACAACTACTACTATTCCCAGAGAAATAAGAACCAGGTTGAGCATACGGATAAAAACGCTGTCCGTAGTATTTGCCGTGCGCAGGATACTGCCGTCATTGAGACGAACCGCGTAATAGTAGGTCTGTTTGCTTATGGTCTCCGACAGCCGCTCGCTTTCACCGGCGCCGGCCTCAAGAGCGCCCCGCACTTCGGGCCGGTCCAGATGGTTGGGGAGCCTGCCGGCATCCGCCGCCGTATCGTAGAGAACCCGCCCGTTGGCAGCGATAAGGGTGATGCGCAGGCCGAGAGCTTCCCGGGGCAGGGATTCCAAATAGCCTATCCCCATTAATTCGCAGGCCGCGCCTATGTATTCCGCAGCGGAGGCTACCGTCTGTTTTAGATCTTCGTACATATCCTGGTATACCGCCATGTGGATCAAACCCGCGGTTAAGACAACGGATAATCCGGCCGCAGTGCAGACAAAGGTAAGTATCTTTTTTTTCATACATATTCCCCGTATTTCATTCATATTCCCCCGCTTTATACCCCACGCCCCGCACCGTGCGTATCAGAGCGCCTGCCGCGCCGAGTTTAGTGCGCAGGGTAAGGATGTGGGTGTCCACCGTCCGGGTTTCCGCGTCCCCGTCATAGCCCCATACGGCGGAGAGTATCTGATCCCGGGACAAGGCCATACCGGTATTCGCCAGGAGGTACGTCAGAAGATCGAACTCTTTCAACGTAAGGGAAACTTCCCCGTTGTTTACCGTAACCAGATGACGGGGAACGCTGACATAAAGACCGCCAACCCGGTATTCGTCTTTGCCGTCTTCCCCTCCCGTCCGGCGCAGAAGGCTTTTTATCCGGGCAACCAGTTCCATCATGCCGGCGGGCTTGGTAAGGTAATCGTCGGCGCCGTTTTCAAGGCCCAGCACCTTATCGTACTCGGATCCCTTTGCCGTAAGCATCAGTATCGGCAGTTTTCGTGTTCCCGGACGGGAACGCAGGCGCTTCAATACGGACAGCCCGTCTTCTCCGGGCAGCATGATGTCCAGTATCACCAAATCCGGCGGACGTCCTTCCGAAGGCTGTTCTTCCATCGCTTTCCAGAATTCATCCGCCGACGCGAAACCTCTTGTTTCAAATCCTGTATTCCGCAGGGTGTAGAGCACCAGCTCCCTGATGCCCGATTCGTCTTCAACCAGATAGATCAACTTTCTTTCCTTAAGTTAAAGAGGGGGAAGCCGCGGACTTACTTCGCAAGTCCGGCCCCTGCGCCCGCACTACGCTACAGGCTGCCCCCTCTACGGGGGTTCCTCCCCCGCAACGCTCCGCTAAGAGGCCGTAGGCCCCAGTGGCCTTGGTCCCCCGGACCCCCTTAATTCCCTTTCCGCTGTCCGGTGATAGAATATACCACCCATTCGGCTATGTTTTGGGCATGATCGCCTATGCGTTCCAGGTATTTCGCGATCATCAGGAGATCCAGACATACCTCGACAGTCTCCCGGCCATTCGCCGAAATCATGTCTATCAGTTCGCCTTTGATCATTTTGAATAAGGCGTCCACTTCCCGGTCATACTCAATGACAGCCTGGGCTTTTTCAAAGTCCGACGCGACAAAGGCGTCTACGCTGTCGGTAAGCATTCTTACCGTAGCGTCGGCCATGTCTCCAATATGGACGCCGTTTTTTATGCCGTTCCCTTCAAGAAAGCGGGAAAGCTCCGCGATGTTTTCCGCCTGATCTCCTATGCGCTCCATATCGGTAATCATATGCTGGGCCGCCGTTATCTGCCGCAGGTCCCCGGCGACCGGCTGTTCGCGCAACAGAAGACGCACACAAAACGTTTCTATCTCCCGTTCCTTCATGTCAATGTCTTTTTCCAGTTCCGTCGCCTTGTTCCTAAGCGCCGGATCGTCATTTAAAAGACCCTTTACGGCGCAGGCTATGGCGTCTTCGCAAAACGCCCCCAGACGTATCAATTCACTGTGCAGCGTATCAAGCCGCCGCCGATAACTTTCGCGCATCATCCAAACCTCCCGGTAATATAGTCTTCGGTACGCTTATCTTTAGGCATGGAAAAAATCGTTTCGGTGGAATCATATTCTACCATTTCGCCCAGAAGAAAAAACGCCGTCCTGTCCGATATGCGGGCCGCCTGCTGCATGTTATGAGTTACCATAATTATGGTATAATCTTTTTTTAGTTCCGCCGCAAGGTCTTCGATTTTTCCCGTGCTTATAGGGTCAAGGGCGCTGGTCGATTCGTCCATAAGAAGCACTTCCGGTTCTACTGCCAGGGCTCTGGCTATGCAGAGCCGTTGCTGCTGTCCCCCGGAAAGGGAAAGGGCGCTTTTGTGCAGCCGGTCCTTTACTTCGTCCCAGATCGCGGCGGCCCGCAGGGAGTTCTCCACGATGTCGTTCAGCTTTACCCGGGAGCGGACGTTGTGGGTGCGGGGTCCGTAGGCCACATTGTCAAAGACGCTCATAGGGAAGGGGTTCGGCTTCTGAAACACCATTCCTACCCGTCTTCTCAAAATCGTTACGTCTAAGCCGCCATAAATATCCTCCCCGTCCAGAAGCACGGTCCCTTCCACACGGCAGCCTTCCACCAGATCATTCATGCGGTTGATAGTCTTGAGCAGCGTAGATTTCCCGCATCCCGAAGGCCCTATCAGGGCGATGATCTCCCGTTCAGGAAAAAACAGATTGATGTTTTTAAGCGCCTGAAACTGACTGTAGAACAGATTTAAATTAGTAATACTGATCTTATTCATTTGTCCGCTCTTATTCATGTGTCCCCGCTTTCATCTGCCCCCCTTTTCATTTGACATTTTTCCCGCAACCTTTTTTGCTGCGAAAGCCGAAAGTCCGTTTATAAGGATAACCAAAAGAAGCAAAAATACCGCGACAGCATACGCCTGATTTATATACAGTCCTTCGCTCGCAAGACTGTACATGTGTACAGCCAGAGTGCGTACCGATGAAAAAGGACTGCTGGGAAGTTTCGCTACCGTACCGGCGGTGAAGATCAAAGCCGCGGTTTCTCCAACGATGCGGCCTGTGGCGAGGATAACCCCTGCAAGAATGCCCGGCATGGCGGAAGGCAGCGCCACGGCAAAAACCGTCCGCAGTTTTCCTGCCCCAAGGCCAAAGCTGCCTTCCCGGTAGGCGTCAGGAACGCTGCGCAGCGCCTCCTCGGTGGTCCGCATGATAAGGGGCAGAATCATTATCGCCAGGGTTAAGGTACAGGCAAGCAGGGAGTATCCCCACCCAAGACTGATGACAAAGAGGAGCATACCGAAAAGGCCGTAGATAATCGAAGGTATGCCCGCAAGGGTTTCCGCCGCCAGGGCGACCACAGCGACTAAGCGGCTCCCTTTCCGGGCATATTCGGCAAGCCATACCGCAGCAAAAATGCCAACAGGTACGGCGATCAGAAGAGAGGCGGCGGTAACAATAATGGTGTTGAGGAACGCGGGCATTAAGGACACATTTTCGCTGGTGTACCGCCAGGCAAAAAGACCGGGGGAAATATGGGGTATCCCCTTAATCAGTATATATCCCACCAGAAACAGAATAACAAATATCGTCATGCTGGCCGAAGCGAAGACCAGGAACCGGAGGAACAAGGAAAATCCCTTTTGTTTCAGGAAAGCCGGTTTAAGCGGACGGCGGTCCCCGGCGGACGCAATAGTTTTTTTCATAGCCGCGTCATCTTCTTTTGGAGTGAGAGTAGCAAATTGATAATCAGAATGAACACAAAAAGTACCACCGCCGTGGCTATCAATGCTTCCCGGTGGAGGTCGGCGGCATACCCCATTTCCAGCACGATGTTGGCCGTAAGGGTTCTAAGCCCCCTGACCAGGCTTTCCGGCAGGGCCGCCTGATTCCCCGCCACCATGACTACCGCCATGGTTTCCCCTACGGCCCTGCCTATTCCCAGAACCACAGCGGCCAGGATCCCCGATTTCGCGGCGGGGAGCACCGTAAAGAACACCGCCTGTTCATGGGTGGCCCCCAAAGCCAGGGCCCCTTCATAATATATCTCCGGTACCGACCGGAGGGCAGCTTCGGAAACACTGATGATGGTGGGCAGGATCATTATCCCCAGAAGGATAGACGCCGTAAGAAGACTTTTACCGCTGCCGCCGAAAAAGGTCCTGCTCACGGGAACCACGACGACCAGCGCAAAAAAGCCATAGATAACCGAGGGGATACCGGCAAGCAGGGATACTGCCGGGGCTATGATCTTCCTCAACGCCTTCCCGCAGAATTTCGCCATAAACACCGCAGTAAGCACCCCCGCTGGTACACCGCAGATAATCGCCCCCGCGGTAACATAGACGCTCCCCAGTATCATAGGGGCTATACCGAAGATGCCGTTTCCCGGTTTCCAGACCGTCCCGGTCAAAAACTTGAGAGGTCCGATCTTCGCCATAGCCGGAATGCCGTTTGCAAAAAGAAAGAGGCAAATAAGGGCGACGCACAGGATACATATACAGGCGGATACCAGGAATACCCCTTGCATTATCCTTTCCTTCATTAGTATTTTTTCTTTCATATCATATCCTTTAGTATCCTTCTCCTATCCTTTTCTTCCAAGCTCCGGGAAATAACCAGCCTCCGCATGATAACGGTCGGGGCCGACAGCCCCGACCGCAGCCCCTAAACCCCTATGCTTTCACTGGCCAATCTCCGGCCAGGAAGTAATTTCCCCGGTAAAAAGCGCCTTCACCTGTCCTTTGGTAAGGTTACTCACCGGATTTTCCTTGTGAACGATAACCGCTATGCCGTCCATGGCAATGACCGTACCGGTAAGCCCCTTCTGGACCTCGCTCTCTTTGATTTCCCGGGAGGCCATTCCTATGTCGCAGACCCCGTCTATCGCGGCGTTCATCCCTGTGGAAGAATCGCTCTGCTGAATCTCGATGTCCGCGCCGCCGTTAATCTTAAGATACGCTTCTTTCAGTTTTTCCATGACCGGCGTAACCGAAGAAGAACCGGCCACAACCATTCTGCCGGCGGCCCGGCTGCTGGTAAAGGGCCCGGAATCCGTAACGCGGATATACCCGTTCTTTTCAATCACATCCTGTCCGTCCTTGCTTAGAATGTAATTGATAAAATCCTGTGCCTGGGCGCTCACCGTACTTTTTACCGCGATCAGGAAGGGCCGGGAGATCTTATACGAGCCGCTTGCGACATTGGCGGCCGTCGCTTCCGCGCCGTCAATCCGCAGTGCCTTGACCGTATCGTTGAGGGACCCCAGCGAGATGTACCCTACGGCGTTTTTGTCCCCCGCAATGGTGGTCATCATGACCGCCGTGCTGTTGGTGATTTCGGCCTTCACCGTGGTGTTATCAGCCTTGTTCGCGTCCAGGACGCCAAAGAGTTCGGTAAAGGCGCTCCTGGTACCCGAACCTTCCTCCCGGGAAACAACGTTGATATTCGGTTTTGTCCCCGAAGCCTCTTTTCCGCCTCCCGCCCACAGATTAAGGGCCAGAAGCGCCATCAGCGCCGCAACTACGGCTTTCTTCATTTTCATCACTCTTTCTCCTTAACATTTTTTAGGTTACGACATCAACCTAATAGTCAAATGTCAAATTTCCCTACAGGGAATTGTCAAATTTATGTAAGATTTATCCGCTTAAGGGCTTGACATGATTTTATGGTTAGGGTATGATGTCAATATAGGTTGTAATTCCTTATCAGATAAAGAATTACAACCTTTGGGGCCGCAGGCTTACTTTGCGGGAATAGCTCAGTGGTAGAGCGCGACCTTGCCAAGGTCGATGTCGCGGGTCCGACTCCCGTTTCCCGCTTAAACTAACAAAAAGCCCGGAATTTGGATGTTCCGGGTTTTTTTATGTCCGGTTG
>JAIRLK010000060.1 GCA_031259515.1 Treponema sp.
GATCATCGATCCCACAAGCATAAGCAATACCGATGCACACAAGAGCAGAACTAAAGACTTCCCTTTTTTACTATTTGTCCCGATTGTTTTTTCACCATTCATAAAGATCCTCCAAATAAGAATAATAACCTAAACAGAAAACTTCTGTGGGTTCCCACATAAAAATCCCCCCTGGGAGGATAGTCAAAAAACCCCTTGCCGGTTCTTG
The DNA here is from genome assembly GCA_031259515.1 of Treponema sp. Classification (GTDB taxonomy): domain Bacteria; phylum Spirochaetota; class Spirochaetia; order Treponematales; family Breznakiellaceae; genus JAIRLK01. The sequence continues at coordinate 209 of JAIRLK010000060.1, forward strand.
TCCAAGAAGCCCTCCCTGTACCATTTTTCGGAGCAGAGGGCGGGGGCAGTATTTATCATCCCCGGGTTCCCGCTAAAGGATCTCCATACTCGCAAAGCAGACATACAGCCCAATTAAATCCCCCAGGAGCCTGTTGCACTTTGACTGATACAAAATTATATGCAAATATCATACCAACCTATGTGAAGTCCAAAAAGCGGAGAAAATCTGGTTCCCGAATCCCGATGCCGGTCAAAAGGGAACCGGGCAAAACCGGCGGCAGGCAAGCGGCTGTGGGACAATAGGCTTATTTCCTTATGCCATAATAACGCGGAACCTGTTGCGCTTCGCGCATAAAATAGTATAAATATGCAATTTATTGCATATTTATACCGTACAGGCTCCAAAAGAACGCCGTTAATTGGAATTTTTTGCATGAATATTCAAAAAATCCACAAGTGCAACAGGCTCTTAGGGTGGTGCTTTCCCCGTGTCTGACCGTACCGGAGACTTATCTCAGCGAGAAGAAGCGGGATTTCGGTCTACGGCACGGTCTTGCTTCGGCTGGCCGACTCTAATGGCAAAGGGCTTTTTGTATCGAAATTAAAACAAAACGGGGATCTCCGGCCCCTTGATGCATCATTAAGTCTATATAACACAATAAATTAGCGGAGTTGTTTCAAAAATAAAAACATGTTTCATTTTTGATATGTTTCATTTTCCCTGCGCCGGATTTAAACCCCCAGCGGCGGGGCTTGTCCTGCAAGCGGCAGCTACTCCACCGCCTTATCCAAACCCTCCCGGCGCAGGGCGTTAAGTTCGCTCTGGGCTCTCTGCTTGACACGGGGATCGGGGTGGCGGCTAAAAAGGGCCAGCATACGTATCCCTTCTATAGCCAGGGGAGGCCCGGAAAAACGGCATAATGCGGCGATGGCGGAGGTTGCCGACATGAGGGATGCGGGGTCCCGGTTCACGTTCTCCGGAGACAAGAGTACCGAGAAGGTTCTCAGGGCATCCCCTTTGGGATCTACCCCTATGCGGCCTATGGCCTCGCTGCAGGCCGCTTTTATGGACGGATCAGGGTCCCGGTAAAAGAGGTTCGCCAAAAAAGGGATGGTTTCCCGGGATCCCATACGTGCTAAGAGCCTGATGAATTCGATCCGCTGAGGTACATGGACGGGCGGCCTGACCAGAGAATAGTTAGCGGAATTCAGGATGCCGCCGGTCATCTCCATAAGGTACGCCACAAAGCCGGCTTCCTGTTCCCCTACCTGGCCGGTGCGGGTAGCCTGGTCTATGCGCTCGTACATGCCTTTGATATGGTCGTCCTCAAACCGGAGGTCGTCATTCGCCCAGGGAGAAGGCGGGGGATTCCCCATGCCATAGCTCCCTTCGGGATCAGGCCCGTAAAGAGAACGGGGGATGTTCCTGGGCGCGGCGTCTATCTTATAGGCGCGGAGGTCTTGGCCGCTTCCGCAGACATAGAGAAGCCCCTCGTCACTGAAGGCGGGAACTGTAGCCGATTCCTTGATTCGGTACAGCCAACGCCGCCTGCCGTCCTGGGTAAATCCCGTAGCGCCCCGGACGGAAAGGACGAAGATGCCCCGCTCATCAAAGTGCATGGCCGCTTCCCAGGGGGCCAGGCTGCCCGGCCCTCTTGCCTCAAGGGTTTCATGGCTGTTTCCCTGCCAGAGGACGCTGCCCGTCGCCCCCGCCAAAAGCAACACCCTTCCGTCCTGAAGAGTTACCGCCGCCATATCCTCCAGACCCGCTGCGGCCGCCGGCGCTCCGGGTAAGGCCGGCAAGGGCGCAATGCTCAACCGCGTCCCCTCAGGCGCGCCGGTATCCAGGACGATCCTGTCCGCTTCCCCCGAAGTATACATGACAAGATAACTATGCTCGTCCCCGGATTTAAGGGGGACGATAAAGGCCGGTACACGGTCAAGACTGAGCCGTTCTATGACGCCGAAGGCATCGACTCTCAGAAAGTCCCGGTTTTCCAGGCCCGCCACCAGGCCCCCGGCGTGATCCAGCGCCGGGGCCACGGAAATGGCGCTCCCTAACTCCTGCCGCCACAAGGCAAACCCTGCGGCGGTGCGGCAAGCCAGGACGGATCCTGAAGAAATAAAGACCCGTCCGTCCCAGCCTACCACCACCGGCGCGGTGATGGGGCGCCCCAAATTCAGCCGCCAAAGCTCCCTGCCCACCCGGTTAACCGCCGTAAAGGAGCCTGATGTAGTACAGACATAGGTAGTTCCCTCTGGTGAACGGCTTATATAGGGGACAGGGGAACTGCGGGTATCGAAGGTCCACAAAAACGTGCCCCGCCGTCCGTAGGATTTTATGCTCCCCCCCTCGCACACCACTACCACCGATTCGGCCTGTAAGAAAGGCAGCCCCGACGCATTGTCCGCAAGGTTTTGTTCCCATACCGGGGCGGCGCCCACCAGGACATCCCCGGCGGCAGGGATGTTTCTGTTCCCGACGGACTGGGCCGGAAGGGATATCCCGTTAATAATAAGGAAAAAAACCGAAAACAACCGTTTTTTCATCGAAGTTCATTGAACCCTGGTAAAATGCGTATAGACGATCCTCTGGCCAGGATAAACCGAAGGCCCGTCAAAATTATCCCCGCAGGGAAGCCCGTCATTTAACAATTCAAAATTACCGCTGCTATTACTGAAAACCAAACGGACCCGGTTCGTATTCAGGGACTTGTAGGCGGGAAGGGTATCTTCCATTGACAGGCTAACGACTACCGATCCGTCAACCGGCGATTCCCGAACCGTCCCCCCGGAACTCTCTATGGTCATGAGCCTGCGGGCCTGGGAGTTGTAGGTATACGTTCCGGTCCCGAAACCCTGATACGTCAGGATGTTCCCTTTCCGGTACTCTCTAGTATCGTATCTATCGACAGAAACCGTCCGGTCCGACTTGAATTCTAATATACAGGTCAGCGGACCGCTGTCCGCTTCGATTACGGAGGTCCATCTTCCCAGCAAGAGATTGGGGAAGGGGATAGATTCCATCATACGGCTACAAAACGAAAAAATCCGCCCTCCAAGGGCGCTCACACTGGCCGCCTGTTCCCGATAGGAACTCAAGGGCTTATCTGTTTTCGCATCGTAGGTAGCGCCGGTTAAGGCCATCACGTTATTGTCCACCAGAATCTTCCCCAGGACATAGAAATCCGCAGACTCAGCCTCGGTTTCTTCAAGCACGGCGATGCTTCCCCAGGACGAAATTTCTTCTATTACTTGTTTTCTAATCGAAGCCGCGTCATCGGCGGACACCTCCCGCTCCGACCGCTCGAAGGGAAAGATAACCACCCTGGGGACTTTCTGTGAAAACGCGGGCAAGGCCAAGCATAAAAAAACACTCGCAACGGGTATACTTTTCTTTGATATACTTTTCATCAATTCATACTCTAACTATACCATACTCTATAACCATACTCTTTTCATCTCAATCATAGGAATCATTATACTACCATACTCCTGGGACTTTTTATAACCGGCAGAGTGGTATAAAAGAAGGGGTTCCAAGGCGCTTTGGAACCCCTTCGCATTATTTAGAGGGGTTCAGGGCGGGTGCAGATGCTTTTTACGGCGTAATACGTCCCCGACGCGGAGGCGTCATGGATGCCGTGCATCACGTCCAGTACATGGTAGGCCATTTCGCCATTTGCCCGGTGGGGCCGTCCCTCGGCAATGGCTTCCGCCATATCGGTGATCCCCAGGCCCCGGCTGTTTTCGGGATAGTCCTTGAGCAACGGTATGGCGGACCATTCCTCTTCCCGAAAACGCTTTACATAGACCGGCCCGCCAAAGGTATTCGGATCCGGAACCCGCAGGGTTCCCTCGCTGCCGTAAATTTCTATCCAGGGCAGGGTGTGGGAATACACATCAAAGCTGGTGATGATAGTCCCCACCGCGCCGTCTGCAAAATCCAGAACGCCGGCAATGTGGGTGGGAACATCTACCGGGATGACCGTTCCGTTCAGGGGTTCGCTGGTAATGGTCCGGGTGTCAAAACTCTTCTTCGCTGATCCGGAAACCCGGACTATGGGCCCTAACAGGTTTACCAGGGCGGTCAGGTAATAGGGCCCCATGTCGAACAGGGGGCCGCCTCCCTTTTTATAGTAGAATTCCGGACCAGGATGCCAATGCTCATGGCCGTGGTTCACCATAAAGGCAACCGCCGCCACCGGACAGCCGATCCAGCCGTCGTCCAGAAGCTTGCGGCAGGTCTGTATCCCTGCTCCCAAAAAGGTGTCCGGGGAACCTCCTACCCTCACCTTGTTTGCCGCCGCAATCCTGAGCACCTCCTGAGCTTCTTCCCGCTCCGCGCACAGGGGCTTTTCGTCATAGACATGCTTCCCCGCCTTGACCGCCTCCAGGGCAACCCCATAGTGGTTATAGGGCTCGGTGATATTCAGGATGATGTCCACATCGGGACGGTTGATCAGGTCCGAAGTCTTCTTGATGTGGGGAATCCCGTAATCCGCGCCCACCTTAGCCGCCCGTTCCTCAATCAGGTCCGTCACGGCGGTTACTTTTACCCGCTTGGCAAACATGCCCGTCAGGTTTTTTAGGTAGATGCCGCTGATATTTCCGGCGCCAATAACGCCGATACGCTGTACGCCCATGTTTTATACTCCTTGTCAATACATCTTTACCGGGCTCTGCCAGTCGTCCGCTTTCAGGCCCTTTTCCACCGCGATACGCTTACCCTCCGCAGCCCAGAGGATCCCCCGCTTCATCAGTTCCCAGGCTTCGGGGATGTCAAACACATCGTTATGATGACCCAAGGCATTGTAGAAAACCCTGCCGTAGCCCCATTTCCGGGTCCATACCTGGGGCACATCCACTTCGCCGTTGGCGGAATGATACCACCGGACCGTAGGGAACCGGCTTGTAGCCAAAACCTCATTGGCAGGGTCCACATGAAGGTAGTACTGCTCGGAACTGACGTCAAAATCTTCTATCCCGTCGGTGATGGGATTGGACTTGCTTATGATGTTCACCCTGTATTTAGTGCCGTCTCCGCCGGGGTGGGACACCCAGTTGGCCCCGGTCATGAACTGATACTCAACGTTGTTCCGGAAGGCGTCGCACATGCCGCCGTGGTTTCCCGCAAGGCCCACGCCTCCTCCTACCGCTTCCAGGAGAGGTTCAAAGAAACCATACCCCAGAGGCTCCCGGCACATGGTCCACAGGGGAATGAAAATATCCAAGGACGACAGCCGCTCCTTGTCTTTTAATACGTCCAGGTTTTCCTCAACCGTAACTTCAAAATCTTCGCCTTCGAGGAACTTCTTGAAACGCTCACCTATTAGATGGGGTTCATGTCCGTCCCACCCGCCGCAGAGAATCAACGCTTTTCGTCTCATCATCAAAACTCCATTCAATTTATTTTAGTTCCCGGAAAAATCACCTTAGGCGGACGCGGGATATTCCGCGTCCGCCCCCGGCCAGGGACCTTATCCTTTAACCGCTCCGGCCATCATCCCTTTGATCAACTTATCCTGACCAAAGATATAGAGAAGAATGATGGGCAGGGATGCCAGCACCAATAGTGACATGATAAGGGGGACATCCATCGTGTACTGCCCCTGATATGTCCAAACCGAAAGGGGAAGCGTAAAATTTGATGGCGATTGGGTAAGCACCATAGCAAAACTGAATTCGTTCCAAATAACCACGCCATTGTAAATTCCAAGCGTGGCCAGTCCCGAACGGGAAAGGGGGAAAACAATCTTGAAGAACGTGCGAAATTTCCCGCATCCGTCAATTTCGGCGGCTTCTTCCAGTTCACGGCTGATGCCCTTCATAAACCCGGTGAGTATAAAAGTCGACATGGGCAGATTAAAAGCCACATTGGGGCCGATAAGAGCATACAGGCTGTCATATAAATTAGCCCGCACGGACAAACTGAATACCGGGATCAGCGTTATATGAATGGGAATGGACATAGCCGCCACAATAAGGGAAAAAATAGGCTTGTTCAGCTTAAATTCCATTCGCGAAAGCGGATACGCCGCAAAGGAGCTTATGATCAACAGCAAAAAAAGAGAAACCGCCAGAACAAAGACGCTGTTGAAGAAGTAGCCAAAAAACGCCCCCCGTATAACCGTAACATAATTCTGAAAGCTGAACCGCTCCGGTAATTTAAAAAGGCTTCCGGTTAAAAATTCTCCCTGAGACTTCATGGAGATGGTTATAAGATAGTAAAACGGCGCTCCGGCAATGACCAGCCATACAAGAGCGAACAAAACGGCAAGTATCCAAAAAACAAAACTCTTTTTATGCGGCATCATCATACTTCAACCGCCTTTTTGTTAAGGATCACCACCGTCAACAAAGCCATAAAAGTGATAAGAATAAACATGCCGCAGGCAATGGTCGATCCGTAGCCCATATTGAATTTAACAAATGATGTTTTATACATCATCGTCGCCATTAAGTCGGTAGCAACCCCCGGCCCCCCGCCGGTCATAACAAAAATAAGATCAAAATATTTGAGAGAACCGATGATCGAAATAGTAATCCCGCTTATTATTGTCGGCTTAAGAAGCGGCAGGGATATGAGCCAGAAAAATTGATTTCTGGTAGCGCCGTCTATACTCGCGGCCTCGTATAATTCCACCGGAATATTCCCGTAGGCGGCCAAATAAAGAATCATGTAAAATGGGATATACTGCCAGCAAATAACGCCGATTACGGTATACAGGGCGACGCCGGGGTTCCCCAGAAGATCCACCGCGCCTCCGCCAAAGAATTTGGAAACAGAGGCAAAGATACCGTAGTTCGCGTCCAGGGCGTATTTGAATAACAGCCCTATGGCCACCGAAGAAATAAGATAGGGCAGAAACCAAATTACCTTAAAAACAACTCCTTTTCTGTCAGCTATATCCAGAAAGGTCGCCAGGGCCATGGCAAAAGGCACCTGAAAAAAGAGGGAGAGGAACATTATCCTCACGTTATTTCCAAAGGCTTTCCAGAAATTGACATCCTTAACAAGGACGAGCCAATTTTCAAGGCCGATAAAAGTTCTGTTCCTGCTCATCCCGTTCCATTTGACCGTACTGATTATGAAGGACTCAACTATAGGATATACGATAAAAACTGCCAGAAAAAACAACGCGGGAAACAAAAAAACCGCCGCGGCTATCCGTATTGACTGCCGCCGCGCTTTACGAAGGGAAATATTTTTACCTGCCGTTTCGACCATCATTAACCCCCATTTGAGAGACGCCGCAATCCCCGGCGTCTTCTTTTTATACTCTACAGCCAGCCGCGTTAAGGCTGTCCAACAAGATAGATATTTTAGAGCCTATTGCGTTTCGCGCATGAAATAGTATAAATATGCAATTTACACCTTGCAGGCTCCAAAGGCGCCTGAACAAAAAATCCACACGTGCAACAGGCTCTTAGAACAGTCTCCGAAAAAACTAGTTGCTGTTCTTTAAATAATCCGCCTGGGCCGCCTGGAGCCTTTTGGCCGCTTCTTCGGGGCTTAAGGTTAAGCCAAAAATTTCCTGGCTGGTAATCTTGTGGACTTCCGCCACTTCAGGGGCAAGGGACTGATCGTACCAAAGCTGCATATCGGGGGCGGCCTGAACCTGGGCAAACAATTCCGCTAAAATGGGATCGTCCAGCTTGACGTTTTTGAGCGGCGGAATATTGCCCTCAGCCAGCCGTTTGGCTGCCGCAATATCATCGGTCAGGTACGTAATCATCTTAAATGCCCAGTCTGGATGCTTACTGGTTGAGGAAACATGGTAGAAGTTATCCCCCACCGTCCCGATAACCGTATTGGGATTCCCCTTTCCGCCTTCAATGGCGGGGAAGCTGAATATCCCCATCTTCTTGACAAATTCAGGGCTTTCAGAGATAGCCGAAG
>JAIRLK010000076.1 GCA_031259515.1 Treponema sp.
TCGCACCGCCCCCGTTATGGCCCGCTTCATTATCCTTTTCCGTTCGTCCCGGGTTACATCCGCCGCTCTTTTACCGCCGTATAGCCCCCTTTCTATTTCCCGTACCTTTGCTATGAATATAACATACCCCCTCAACGTTTCATTCTTCTCTACCAGCTCCCGGTTGTGGCCTTCGTTGATATTGTATACCCGTGCGGTCAGTTCCAGGTCAGGCGGCATACCAGCAGGCAGCCCTAAAGAAGAAAGGTCCTCAAAGGCATCGGACAACCGGATCGTTTTCTCATCCGGAAAGGGATCAACGCCGTTATACAAGACGATGAATTCTGGTCGGGGAATCGAGAAGCCCTTTTTGCCATACCACCGTTTCTTTCCCGCCGTTATCTTTTCGTATATCCGGGCTATGTATGAAAGCAGTCTGAGGGGCATATTCGGGTTAATCGTGGACTGGTGTTCAAGTATCAGGACTAATTTCTCTCCCACCTCGAAAGAAATGTCGTTGATTCTCGTTTTAAACAGCGCATCCTCAAGGGTGTTAATGGTGATGGCCACCTCTGCCGGCAGGGTAACGCCCTCCACCGTTTCGTACAGCCTCCGAAGGGTATTTTCTTCCCCGAACAATAACGAAAAAACGCTGCTCTTATATTCCCTATTGGCCTTCATATATACCTCTGCTGGTAAACATACCGCACATTGGGGGGAAAGGGGAAGACACAGGAACACAGGTAAGGGGTAAGGCAGAGAAAAAATATGAGGACTGATTCAGGGGATGAAGCCGGTGAAAGGGGAGCTAACGTCCTGGATAGAAAGAGGCCGATTCAAGGGCTATGTTCCGCCCCCTCCCGCTAAGAAGATTCTATGCGTTTATCCTGCCGCTAGGCCCTTTCCCCCGAAACCAATTTGAAGTAACTTTATTATAAAGGAGTATCCCATGGGGTTAATACGGTTTGGCGAATCCGATGAGCTTATTGATATTTGCAGGGACAATGTATTTAAGGCGGTGTTTACCCGGAATACGCCGGAATCCCGCAAGGCCCTGTGCCGGCTCCTCTCGGCCATCATCGGACGGGAACTAACGGTCATCGCAATAACCGCCAATGAACCACCCATAGACAACCTGCGGGACCGGCAAATCCGTTTCGATATAACCTGCAAGGGGAAAAACGAGGAACTGGCCAATGTGGAAATGTCCCTGAACCCGGATGCCTATGAGCCGGTGCGCCTGGAGTTTCACGCGGGGAAGCTGTTTACGGGGCAGGAGATTCGGGGGAGGGAGAAGACCTACGATGACCTGAAAGAGGCGTACCAGATAGCGATATTGGCGAGGGGGCGCTTTTTTGCGGACGATGAGTTTTTGCATGGTTTTGAGTATTACGACCCGGAGCGGAAGATAGCTCTGGGAGGGAGGAGCCGGATCATCACCCTGGAGTTATCGAAGCTGGATAAGGTAGTGGAGAAACCTGTGGGGTCAATGACGATGGCGGAACGGTGGGGGATATTTTTCCGGTATATAACGGACAAAAGCAAACGGGAAAAGATCAATGAGCTCGTGGAGGAGGAGGAAGGGATAGCGATGGCAGGAGAAGTATTACAGCGGATAAGCAAGGATGAGGTAGAACGGGCGTGGCTGGCGAGCGAGTACAAGTATGCGGTAGATACCCAAAGCAAAGTTGTACAGGCCAGACGGGAAGGCAGGCAAGAAGGAAGACAGGAAGAGCACATGCGGGCATACCAGGAAAAGCTGGAGGGAGCCCGGAAACTGAAACAGATGGGAGTTCCGGCTGATACTATTGCCATGAGTCTTGGGCTTTTGCCTGACGAAGTAGCGAAACTTTAAGCCGAGCCGGGAACCTGCGGGACTTTGCGGCTGTTCCCTGCGGACCGGCCTCATTGACAGATACGATGGTGATGAATAAGATATATAAGGCTCCGGCCCGGCAGAAAGAAGGGGTGGTATAAAGAAGCGGTGTTTGAGGATTTTCTGAAACGCCGCAAAACCCTGACGCCTGTTGCAAAGAAAAATTTTCGATTATTTCGCGGACGGCCTTTCTTTGCATGATGGAATTGCGGGGAGACGGCCTCCGCCGTTATCTCCAGGGGTTCCATCAAACAAAAAATATGCCTTCGGGTGAAATTATTAAATTTTTGGAGGTTTGTTGTTATGAAAAAGTTGGTTTTGGCGCTTGCGGTTCTTGCGGTCGTAAGCGGAGCTGTATCCGCTGTCGATCTGTTGCAGTATCCCCCGCCGCTCGCGGGAGGGGGCAACATCATGGTCGATGTTGGCATCGGGCTTTCACACTCGTATGGAGCCTCGAATACCAAAATACGGGTTCCGCCTCTTTACGCCGTGGTGGAATACGCCCTTCCCGTTAAAGTCCCCATTTCCGTCGGCGGGATATTCGCTTTTTCCCAATACCGGTGGGATGGGTATATCACCTATGGGGACTATAGTTGGACGTATACCTATGTGATGATCGCGGCCCGGGCTAACTGGCATTGGGCCTTTGATGTAAAGTGGCTTGACTTCTATACCGGGCTCTCTCTCGGGTGGAATATCGGTAATTCGGAGTATGACGGTCCTTCTGGGTATAAACCATCCTCCTCCCCGGTCAGTGGTTTCACGGGAGGTCCCCAGGTGGGCGCTCACTTCTACTTTACGAAGACCGTAGGCGCGGTGGCTGAATTTGGCTACCCGATCTTTGCCAAAGTGGGGCTGGCCCTCAAGTTCTAAAGGTATCCCGCTCCAAGGTTCCTAAAAGCCGGTCTATACGCATGACCGGCTTTTTCATCTTTGTCCAAAGCCGCTTTCGTAAAATCGTCTGGTCTTTTTTTTTAATATCCTGTACAATAAAATTATGAAACCCACGTTATGTTCGGGAGTCCTGCCGGCGGTTTTTCTCCTGTTTTGTTTGACGGCCGCCGGAAGCGCCGTTGGCCAGGAGGCGGAAGCAGGTCCGCAAAACGGGGCGGGTTCCGCCTGGATCATCCCTATACGGGGGGATATAGACCCCTCCATGTCCGTCTTTGTCCGCCGGGAAACCCGGAAAGCCCTGAATCAGGGGGCGTCCTTCATCGTTTTTGAAATAGATACCTTTGGGGGCCGGGTGGATTCGGCCTTACAGATCACTTCTTTTATTACGTCCATCAAAGGCGCGCAAACCGTTGCATGGGTCCACGCCGGGGATGAATCCATGGGGGTAAGCTGGTCGGCGGGGGCCCTTATCGCCTTTGCCTGCACCGGCATCTATATGGCCTCAGGCGCCTCTATGGGAGCCGCCGCGCCGGTTATTATGGAAGCAAACGGCAGCGCTCAAGGGGCGGGAGAAAAAACAGTGTCGGCAATCCGCTCTCATATCGCGGCCCTGGCGGAGAGGAACGGCCATCCCGTAAGCATCGCCGTGGCTATGGTGGATTACGATGTGGAACTGTGGGAAGCCTCGGTAGACGGAGAAACCAGGGCGCTTACCCTGGCGGAACTTGAGCGGATGGAAAAGGATGAAACCCTGGCGGTCGAGCGGATCGGGGAAATCTCTCCTAAAGGGAAGCTGCTCTCCCTCACCGGCGGGGAAGCCTTCCGTTACGGCCTGGTTAAAGCCCTGGCCGATGACCGGGCGGACCTTCTTGCCGCCCTGGGGGTTGCGGGGGAAATCGGCACAAGCGAGCCCAGCGCCGCTGATGGGATCATTTCGTTTCTTACTTCCGGCGCGGTGCAGACCATACTCATCGTGCTGGGAATCGTAATGATCTTTCTGGAAATCAACACTCCCGGCTTCGGTATTCCGGGAGTTACGGCAATCATCGCCTTTGCCGTGGTCTTTGGCTCCGGCATACTTCTTGGAAAAGCCGGTTCCGCCGAGATCATCCTCTTCCTGTTGGGAGCGGGCCTTTTGGCGGTGGAAATCTTCATCCTGCCGGGTTTTGGGTTTATGGGAATTGCGGGGCTTATCCTCATCGGGCTTTCTCTGGTCTTGTCCATGCAGGACTTTGTGATCCCCCGGTTTGAGTGGGAGTGGACCCTGTTGGGGAGGAATACGGTGGTAGTGGCGATAGGGCTGCTGGCGTCGGTCGCGGGGATTGCGGCCATCGCCCTCCTGGGACCGAAGATCAAGATTTTTGACCGCCTGACATTGAAGACGAGCATCACCGGGACTGCGGGCGGCCCAGCGGACACGGATGAATCGGCGGCGGCCGGCGAGCCGCCGGGTCTTCAAGATTACGGGAGTCTTGTTGGTAAGATCGGCGTGGCGGTTACCACCCTGCGTCCTTCCGGACGGGTCGAGATAGACGACGAAGTCTACTCTGTGGAAGCAGACGGTTCCTTTGTCGAACCGGGGAGGGGCGTCCGGGTTACCCGCGTCCGGGGCAGCGTCATAACCGTTCGGCTTGTGTAGCCGGGGGGTTCGGGGCCTTGGGCCTCTGGGGACAAGTCCTCTTAACGGGGGCGTTGCGGGGCAGCGGCGGTTGTTTTTTATAGATTATTTCATTCGATAAGGAGAAATTGGTAATGGGAATGTTCGTTGTATTGATTCTGGCAGGACTTATCGTTCTGGGCTTTTTGCTTTTGTTCTTCCGGTTTTTTGGGCTCTGGTTCCGGGCGCTCCTTTCCGGCGCGTCGGTCGGGATGGGGAAGCTCATCGGCATGTGGCTTCGGCATGTGAACCCCGGCGTCATTGTGGATTCCCGCATCATGCTTTCCAAGGCCGGAATTGAAGTTGAGTCGGATATGCTGGAAACCCATTTCCTGGCCCGGGGCGATGTGATGAAGGTGAGCCGCGCTCTGGTTGCGGCGAACAAGGCAAACATTCCCCTGCCCTTCCGTCGGGCTGCCGCCATAGACCTGGCGGGAAGGGATGTGCTTGAGGCAGTTAGAACCAGCGTTAATCCCAAGGTTATAGACTGCCCGGATAGTTCCAAGGGCAAGACCACCATAGACGCGGTAGCCAAAGACGGAATCCAACTCCAGGTGAAGGCCCGGGTAACCGTGCGGGCCAACATTGAACGTCTGGTCGGCGGAGCCACAGAGGAGACCATCATTGCGCGGGTAGGAGAAGGCATCGTTACCACCATAGGTTCGTCGGAGTCCTACAAGGCGGTGTTGGAAAATCCGGATACCATATCCAAGCGGGTTTTGGCAAAAGGCTTGGACGCGGGGACCGCCTTTGAAATCCTTTCTATTGATATTGCCGACATTGATGTGGGAGCCAATGTGGGGGCTAAACTCCAGGCGGATCAGGCCGAGGCGGACAAACGGCGGTTCCAGGCGGAGGCGGAAAAGCGCCGGGCGGCGGCCCAGGCCCAGGAACAGGAAATGCTGGCCCGGGTCCAGGAAAACCGCGCAAAGGTAGTCCTGGCCGAAGCGGAAATCCCCCGTGCCATTGCCGAAGCCTTCAGAAACGGCCATTTAGGGATAATGGATTATTACCGCCTTAAAAACATCCAGGCCGATACGGACATGCGTTCCTCTATAGGCGGATCTGTCCCTCGGGATGCCCCGTGACAAACTTCCTGGAATCAAGCCTTTCCCTGATTGTCCTTGCCATCATCGTCGGTGTTAGACTGATCCTGTTTCTGCGGAAGCGGGCGGAAAGCCGGGCCCGGAACTCTCCGCCGCCCCTTGGCGGTGTTGAGGCCATAGAGGCCGAAGGCGCGGTTTTCGCTCTGGACGATGAAGATGCGGATTTTTCCGCCTGGGATCTGTCTGCGGAATCAGAGGAACCGGTCCCGCCGCCGGAGATCCCCAAAGCTGTCCCCTCGCCGGCCCCCATGTTTGACGCCTGGCCGCAGCCCTATGCGGAGGAACCCGCCGCCCCTGTTGCGGTCGAAACCAGTCCGGCCAGGACGGGCGGCGCTTTCTGGAGGAAACTCAGGGACCTCCCGCCCTTGACGCAGGGGGTTATTCTGTCGGAAATTTTAGGCCCCCCAAAAAGTCTTTAGGGGCTTCTCTTTACATGATCCCCTCCGGTCATTTTATCGTACGCTTAGGAACTGCTCATAAATAACATGCACAGCAACGGAACATCTTGCCGGGTATATACAAGAACATATTGAGAAGGATGCAACCGGCTCTTTGCGGAAGATGGGATATATAGCCGCTTTCTTTTTGGGGGAATACGATGACGCTCCCATGCCCCTGGAAGCCGAAGACTGGCAGAAAATCCGGGAAACTATAGAAGACGCTTCAAAAGAAATTGACATTACCGTTTTGACCAGCCTTATGGATGGGATCTTATCCCGCCGGCTGTTAAAACGGCGCTGAAAGTCAAAAACAGGATGAAAAAAACATTGTAATGATGCGATTTCTTCTCAAGCGCCTGCTAGTCCAATGTGTATCTCTTCAACCGCAAAAACCGGTACGACGGCCGTTTTCCCGGTCAAAAACCGTTCGCCGTGGAATTACCAGTTGCTATATCCGCCTCCGGCGCTGCGATCCCGGCGGGGTTTGTCCATTGCTTCATTCACGCGAATCTGACGGCCCTCGAATTCCCGGCCGTTGGTCCCCGCTATTGCGGCGGTAGCTTCTTCATCCGAACTCATTTCAATAAATCCGAACCCCTTGGAGTTGCCGGTTTCACGATCAAAAATGATCTTAGCTGAGGCAACGCTGCCGAAACCTGAAAAAAGGTTCCGCAGACTGTCCTCGGTAGTGTTGTAGGAGAGATTACCGACATACAGTTTCTTAGCCATTGAGAAAATTCCTTCTCCCGGAAGGAACCTATAGTCTGTACAAACAAAAGTCTGAACAAACCGGAGGTCCCCGCGTCCGGGTACGCGTAATTATTCACGCCCACAAAAAATGGACGACTCCTATTCTTTCCGGTTATTCCGAAAAAAACATGGGATGCATAGATAAAACCGATATGAAAACAGATCGGATGAATATGACTGAAGCACTTTACCGCAATAAACTGAGGAATTCTCCAAAAAACCCAAGTAACGTAAACTCTTCAAAACAATATCCTATAATACAGAAAAGTATCCTACTTTTTCTTGACAGTCAAGTGATAATCAATTATATTTCACGTTTTTTTATTCCGCAGTTGAGAGAATGTTACAGCAGGGTAAAAAGCAGCTTCATAGCCTCTTTGATGTCTTTCACCGCCATCCCCGGAGCCACACCATCGCCAGGGGGCGCCAAAAACCGCTCAAACCCCAGGTTACGGGCCGTTTTTACCCTGCCGGCTATACGCCGTACCGGTCTGATCTCCCCCGCCAGAGACAGTTCCCCGGTCAGGGCGGTCCCAGCGGGAATAGGGAGGCCGGTTCTGGCTGAATAAAGGGCGGCCGCCAGGGCCAGGTCCGCCCCCACTTCGGCGATGCGTATGCCCCCCGCCACATTGACGTAGAGGTCGTGGCCGGAAAGCCGCAGGGAAAGGTGTTTTTCCAACGTTGCGGCCACCCGGGAAACCCGCGCCGAATCAATACGATCAGAGAAGACCCGGCTTATGGAGCCTTTGGCGGGTACCGTCAGCGCCTGGATTTCCACCAGCAAAGTCCGGGACCCCTCCAAAACCGCGGCGGCAGCCACGCCAGGAGGCAGTTCCCCTTCCCGGCGCACCAGGAACAGCAGGGAAGGGTTTTCCACAACAACAAGTCCCTGTTCCCCCATAGTAAAGATGCCTATCTCGTCCACCGATCCAAAACGGTTCTTCGCCGCCCTCAAAAACCGGCAGTCCCCATCGTTAGCCGCCGAAACGGGGCCCTCAAAGTAGAGCACCGTATCCACCATGTGCTCCAGAGACTTAGGCCCGGAGATGAGCCCGTCCTTGGTCACATGGGCCGCCAGGAACAGGGCCGCGTCGTGTTCCTTTACCCAGGAGATAAGTTCGTAGGAACAGAACTTCATCTGGTTCACCGTGCCGGGGATAAGCCCCGCCTCGTCGGTTCGCAGGGTCTGGGCGGAATCCACCATGAGGATCACCGGCTTAACGGCGTTGACGATGGTTTCAATATCCTTGAGTCTTCCGGAACAGCATATTTCGATACGACCGGCAGACGCTCCCGAAATACCCAGCCGGTCCGCCCTCATACGAACCTGCCCGGCGGACTCCTCCCCGGATACATAGAGTATCCGCCCTTTAGTCTCGGCGGCGGCGGCGGCCTGAAGCAACAGGGTAGACTTGCCTATTCCCGGCTCGCCTCCCACGAGAATGGCGGACCGCTTCATGATGCCCCCGCCCAAGACGCGATCAAGCTCGGCGATACCGCTTCCTATACGGCTCCCCTCCTGGGGGTCCACCGATGACAGGGGCAGGGATTGGGGCGCATCCCCTTTGCCGCAGATGCCGGTCCCGGCAAGCCCCGCCAGACCGTTCCGTCCGCTTACCGTCGTCTCAATAAGGGTATTCCACTCCCCACATTCCGGACACCGGCCCAGCCACTTGGACTCCTCGTGACCGCAGGAGGTACATTTAAAGACGCAAATACGCTGTTTCTTCATGGGAAAATGTTGTTTCTAAAACGCGCCGCCAATTCGGAGCGTAGCGCCGGGTCCAGATTATCGCAACCCTTGAAGGCTCCGTATCCTACTTTTACGGTTCCTGGCGGAATCGTTACCGTAGTCAGGGATTTGCAATCCATGAAGGCAAAATTCCCTATCGCGGTGAAGCCCGGCGGGATGGTAACGGAAACAAGGTTGGGGCAGAATGAAAATGCCTGATCGCCTATGGTTGTTACGCTCCGGGGAATGGCTATTGAGTTTATTTTGGAATACCACAGGGAATGGCTGGCTATGGTCTTTATCGAATCGGGAAGGGTGATGGAGGAGATTTCCGAATAGGTAAACACATTTTCTCCAATAGCCGTTACCACCCGGTTGTTAAGCTCCCTGGGAATTACCCGGTTTTGCATCCGGCCGGTATAGCCGGTGATGGTGAGGGTTCCGTCCCCGTTGACGGCGGTCTTAAAGTCCCCCGGACCGGACGGGACCTCCAGGAGGAAGAAGGTTGTTTCATACTTTAAGTTGACGGGCCTTCCGGCAATGGTTTTGAGGCCCGCGATTTCTACCCGGTAGGTTCCCGAATATTCGCTGACGCCCTGGGGCAGAAAGTTGGATCTGTCCGAATCGTCCATCCACCCGGTAACGCCGTTGGCCAGGCTGTCATTCCCCTGGCCGCGGTTGCTGCTCCCTATCCCCCTGGAAGCCTTGGTGTAAAAGGCAGCGGACATATCCGCCAGCCTCGACAGTTGGTGGGCTATGGCCCTGTGGGCGGCGTTCAAAAGGCTCCCATGCTGGGCCAGTTCGATGAATTCGTCTTTTAATTCCCCATCATCGGGTAGCCCGGTAAGGTAACGGTAAAAATTCAGCATGTTAAGGGC
>JAIRLK010000078.1 GCA_031259515.1 Treponema sp.
CCCCCCCCCCCCCCCCCCCCCCCCCCCCCCCCCCGCCCCCCCCCCCCCCCCCCCCCCCCCCCCCACGGATACTTCACGATACTTTAAAGAATTACAAAGCATAATCGCCATAATCTCCTCTTTACAAACATCCATGGTTACAGTTCAGATTTAGCAATAGTATAAATCCGGTATATTGTTGCGTCAACTAGATTGGCGAAGGCGAAAGCCGTTAATTTGCGATTAATTCACCCCTCTAATTAACAAGGGAAAAGATCACCCCCCATGACAAAAACGCAAAATTTTACCGTGGTCAAATGTTTTATAAACTCCTCCCAGAGCTTCATAGAAGGCCCATGAGATGCGCTCCGTCATTTTTTGGTTTTTTGCTCCTTTTTTGCATTTTGGCCCAAAGGGTGATCTTTTCGCCCATGAATTAGCCCACTTTAGGGGGTGAACGATTCCTTAGGATTTTATGCGCGAACCGCAGCAAACTGCTAGTTATTGGCACCAAACCGGGAAACCGCCATCCTTATATAATCCGGAGAGGTCCAATCTTCCCGAACCTTACATCCCCAGAGTCGCCGGGTGGACGAAGAGCGATCATTCCGTTAAACTAAAAACGTTGGTTAAAAAGGCGCAAAAACTGGTCCACAAGAATGCGGCAGGGAACGCCGAAGGTGTTTTTCAGTGTTACCGCAGGATAGTATTGCGATACAGGATGAATAAAAGGCGTCTGGTATGAAAAGAAAGGTTCCCCTAAAAGCCCTGGATATCGTGGTTATCCTCTTGGCTTTGGGGCTGACAGGATTTTCCGCCTTCACGGTATATGGAAAACCCAGGGACACTACACGGGTGGTGATCAATGGCTCAGGCCGGGAATGGGTCTTTCCCCTGGATGCCGATGAAACGGTGGCGGTTCCCGGCCCCCTGGGAAATACCATAGTGAGGATTCAGGATAACCAGGCATGGGTGGAATCCTCCCCCTGTACCAATCAGGTCTGCGTGGCTGCGGGGCATGTTCATCAGCGGGGGGAATGGGTGGCCTGTCTGCCCAATAACGTATTTTTAATGGTCGAAGGACAAGAGGTGCGCAGGCATGTTCCCGACAGTACAAGCTGGTAATGTTCCGACGGAGCTTGCCCCTGGATGCGGTTCATCTCTTGGGGGGGATCTGAAAAATCCCGGAGTCCGTAAAAGTCTGGCCCTGCTGGGGGCTTTCTGTCTTTTTCTTTCTACCATTGAGTATATGATACCTAAGCCGTTGCCTTTTATGCGCATCGGCATAGCGAACCTGCCCCTCATGCTGGCTCTGGATATTTTTCCTTTTTCTGTTTTTCTGGTGTTGATAGCGATTAAGGTTTTGGGCCAGGCTCTGATCACCGGAACTCTGTTTTCCTATATTTTTCTTTTTTCCCTGGCAGGGACTTTTTTCTCCGCTACGGCCATGTACGGACTCCGTCGTCTGCTGGGGCGGAGCCGCATCAGTTTTATCGGGACAGGCACGGCGGGGGCCATGGTCTCCAATATAATCCAACTAGTTCTGGCGTGGCTTTTTGTTTTTAGGGACAATGTGCGGTACATTGCCCCGCCCTTTCTGGCTGCGGGGGTGATCACCGGGGTCGCGCTGGGGCTTTTTTCTGAATATTTCACCGGCGGCTCCCGGTGGTATGCCCGGCGCAGGGCGCGGTGAACTTTCCATGAAAAGACTGGAACACTTCCGTTCCCGGCGGAGGAAAGTATACGAGGGACTTTTCAGTTCCCGGGCGCTGTGCATCGCGGGGCTCCTTACCATGCCCGCCCTTCTTTTTAACCCCAATACGTTTTTCAGAATCCTTCAGTTTTTTTGCTTCTGGTTTTTGTCGTGGCTTTCGGGCAAAAAAAACAATCCCCTTATAACCCTAGCAATCATCCTGGGGGTTGTGGTTTTTAATCTTCTTGTGCCGTACGGACAGGTTTTGTTCTCCGCCGGTGTGTTCAAGATAACCCTGGGCGCCCTTATGGCGGGCATTCACCGGGCGGTAACGCTGGAGGGACTCATCATGCTTTCCCGGATCACCATACGGCAGGACCTGAGAATCCCTGGCGGTTTTGGGGAACTTATTGGCGAATCCTTCCGCATCTTCGCCGTCATTATGAACTCAAGACGGCGCATTACCAGAAAGAACCTGATGAAAGATATTGACGATCTTATGACCGAACTGAGCGGAGACGAGCAGGCAGCCCTGGGGGAAGAAGCCCCGGAGCGGAATTCCGCCGAACCCGCCCCGAAAAAAAAGACGACCGCAGGGGGGTATATCATTCTCGCCGCCGTGATCATCCTGTCCTGGCTTCCCCTGATCTTTATGCTCGTGCTTTCGGCAAAAAACAATATCCCTGTTTAACTATGACAAGATCGGGATAAGCGATATTTGCCGGAAGGCGCATTGCTTATACAATACAGAAACATGACCAAACGGCCATGTTTCTGTACAGTTCCTAAGAACACTGGGGCGGTAAAGGCTGCGGATCAGGCTCCAAGGGTCCGCAGCTTTTATGTGAACTATATTCACTTGAAAAGTGACGGCTTAACAGAGCGGTTACTTTCCCCCTGTGGCTTTACCCGCTATCCGTCCCGCAGTGGAGTACAGCGCAAGGGATGCTCCGCCTATATAGGATTCATTATAAAAATCACGGTTGGATACCTCACCCACAGCGTACAAATGGGGGATAACATTACCGGCCTCGTCAAACACCCGTCCGTTGGAATCAGTGACGACACCGCCCATGGAACCATAGGAATTGGGATACGCCTTTACCGCATAAAAAGGAGGGGTTTCAATCCGCTTAATATACGAATGGTGTTTGCCAAAATCCCCATCCTCTGAGTCCGCAAAACCATTGTAACGGGTTACGGTATCCTTCAATGTACCGGCGGGTACATCCATAGCGACGGCCAGGTTATTAAGGGTCTGGGCTTTAAGTACCTCGCCGTTCCCCAGTGCGGCGCCCGCTTCCAGGGATGCTGTAAGGTCCATCATACCAGCGGGACCGGAGTCGGCATCGTAGAGGATATAATAGGGGGGCTTGCCGTCTTTGATCATGATATAGGCGGCCCCGGAATTATACGAAGAAACATTACCAAAAGAACCTCCAATAGCCTCGTCCATAATCCGTTTGGCCTCATTATTTACCAAAATCTGAGTGGAAAGGGGCGCCGGAGCAGGACTTAGCAACGCGGGCTGCGCAAAAGCGGAAATCCCGCGCAATGCGGCGGAAAATTGCAGACCGGCAATCTTAGTGAAGGCGTTACTGTACAAGGCGGCCCCAATTCGCCGGGCCATAAGAATTCCATCTCCCGCGCTGCCTGAATCCGCCAGGGAAACAACATAGGTTAAACCAGGGTTTGTCCCCGCCCATTGGGCGACCAGTTCAGGATTCCGGGAAAAACCGCCGGTGGCAAGCATCACATTTTTGGCTTTGATTCTAAATGATCGATGTCTATAGATCGCCGCGATCCCGGAAACAACGCCATTATCCAGAGTTATCTCCATTGCCTCACAACCCAAAAGGACTTCGATGTTTTGAGCGGTTATTGTCTCTTCAAGTTTTGTCATGAGGGCATTTCCACCCCCTGATACCTGCCCGATGATGATCAAGCCCAGGGAGCGCAGATACTCAACCGCATCCCCGGCTTGCCCGGCGACGGAGAGAAATTTATCATAATCGGGGTAACCTGAGTCTCCGTCCTGCATCCAGGCCTTCCAGTCGTTCAGGGATTCCTGGGGGTTGTTTTTCGCGTTGACAACGGCGGTAGCAAAACCGCCCTGGGACAGCTTGGCGGTTCCCCCGAAAATAGCCCGTTTTTCGATCAGCAGAACCTTGCCCGCGCCGGCCTCCCTGGCGCTCAAAGCGGCCATGGAACCGGCAATACCTGAACCAACCACTACCACATCAACGGTCCGGTCAGGGCCGTCCGGCTCCCCCTCCATTGGACAAGCGGTAAAGGAAAGACCAAAAAGTACAATTATGCCCAGCGCCGGAACCCATTTTTTTATCATCTATAATCCCCCTCCTGTCAGGATATAAAAGAGGGCATCCGGAACAATTCCGGATGCCCCTCCGCCTTGCGGCCACGTCCCGGCGCCTTTTTAGACAAATTTCGGGAGGGGAAAAAACCTTCCCGGAAAAATTCTAGTGTCCAGTCGCAGCCGCGGCGTTTTCACCGGCGATACGGCCCGAATTCATGGCAAAGCACTGGGAAAGCCCCTCCAGATCGGGATAGGAATTGTCCCACATGCCGCCCGCGTCGGCGCCGCCCACGTAGAGGTTGGGAATAGTTATACCGTTTTGATCCACCGCCTGGAGCCTCTCATTAACCCGCACGCCGCCTATGGACCCATAGGTAGAACCCTGCATGGATATGGCGTAGAAAGGACCAGTTTCCACTTTCCAGGTGAGGAAATAGGGGTCCTTAAAGTATTGGGTGTCTTTTTTATTCGTAACCGCCGTATTGTAGGCCGTAACCGAGGCCTGCAATTTTGCGGAGTCCATACCGGTCTTTTGGGCAAGGTCGGCCAGAGAGGCGCTTTTAAACACCGACCCCGGATGGCTGACGAGGAGTTTGTCAAGATCGTTCTGCAGCTCCGTAACCGGCGCAAGCGAGTGTGTCCAAATCTTCCCTACATACCCGCTTCCGTCGTACCAAGGTCCTTCCGTTCCGGCCTCCGCAACGGTGACCTTGCCGTCGCTGACGGCACCGGCAAAATCAAAATAACCCACGCCGGAGATTCCGTAGTTACCCAGATAGGCGCTTCCCTCAGTTTTTAGCAGGTCAATAGTGGCCTGGTCAAAGATGATGAAGTATCTGCCGCCGACGGAGAAAGCCGCATTGCCCCAGAAAACGTTATCGTATACCGCCGATTCGTCGGTAAAACGGCTGCCGGTCAGATCCACCCAGAGGTGGGGCAGATCGGTAATGCTGCCGACAGTGCCGGCCGTCCCCGCGCCGATGGCCGGAGTACCCGTCATATCGGCCATGTGAATCTGAAGGATATGATCGTTTAATTCATCCGCCCCGGCTTCCAGGGCCATCCTGATCCCGTCCCCGTGGTTGCCGTACCCAAAGTAGTTGTAGTAGTTAATTTCGGTCTTTTCCTTGAACTGCGCCGTATCCGCGCCGTATCCGCCGGTGGTCAGGATGACCTGCTTTGCATTGACGATAACCCTGGTCCCGTCAAACCGCTCCGCTTCAACGCCGGTAACCGCGCCGCCACTGGTGATAAGTTTTTGGCCCCTGGTAAAAAGCTCCACCCGTATGGGATTGGAAATAATGCCCGGATCTCCTGCCGGCAAAGGCTCGCCGGTGGAGGTATTCTGGTTTTGCAACCTTCTCCAAGCCCTGGTGAATTGGTTGATCCCCTCGGCATCAAAAAAATTATAAACCCCCCACATGTGATACGTCTTTGGGTAATCCACATGCCGTCCCTGATCAATACCGGTGAGGAGGACCGATTGTATGCCGTTATCGCTCAGCCATCCGATGGTATCGCCGGATTTTTCGAGGATCGCCCGCACCAGATTGCCGTTTGACCGGAAGTGGTTGTAGTTATTCTGTATCCAGTTAAAGAGGTAATCGACGCTGATCTTCTCTTTTTGGTCCTCAGTCAATGTAATAGAGCTGCCCCCAATATTGTCACCGTTCATTTGCTTGTCGGATTCCGCGCCGAGAATACCGAAGGCGGTGAGGGAAAGGCCGCCAAGCTGGCCGGTCTGTTCCAGCACAAGTACCTTTGCCCCCTTTTCCTGGGCCGCAAGGGTCGCGGCAAAACCGGAAGCCCCGCCGCCGACCACCACCACGTCGTAACCGTCAATGGTTACATCTTCGCCGGGAACCGGGGTCCGGGAAACAAGGCCAGCCTCAACGAAACATGCCCTGGCTGCAACAAGAACCGCGGCGCTGGTTACGCTTGCCCCCGATACGGCGTCTATATCAACCGATTGGGTTTCCAGTATTCTCGCCGCAAGCTTTTGCGCCGCGGCGCCGCCGAGGTCGGGCGTCTCACCCAGCGCCTCCACCTGGACATCGGTGAGGGCGCCGTTTTCAACCTTAATGCTGACTTTAACATCGCCCGAATGTCCGGGTATAGTCTCCACATATACTCCGTCCACACCTTTCGGTTCTTCAGAAGTAGTTTCAGGCGAACAGCCTATCAACCCCGGAAGGACCAAACAGAAGAACAGGATCCGCAATCCTGCCGTTAATTTTCGCGGAATTTTCATTACATCTTCCTCCACATCCATTTGATTATCTTTTTAACCCAACGGGTTAACAGCGCCCGATTAACAAGCGGCATACCGGTTTTCCGCGCCGCTTTCACCACTATGATATTCCTCCAGAGAGACCTTCAAGCTAAAGCATAGATATCTCCCCGATAACCGGTTTAGCATGATACAGTGGTAAAGAGAATAATAAATATGAAGATAAGGAACGGCCTTGGCAACGGTAAAGACAATCAAGGTATAGTTAATCGTCTTCGACTCAGCTTTTACACCGGTTTCCGCGCCGCCGGTTGGGTTGGTGATTAACTCCGCGGCTTTAACGCTGGTCAAAACGGTAACACCCGGCTCGGCGGCTTTCTCATACAGGAATTGTACAAGGCCGTCCCCGCCCACAGACATACACATCCGGGCCGCCGAAAAAGTCCCGCTGGCCATCCCATCCCCGGTGATTCCCAGGAACCCAATGGTCTCATAGGAATTCTCCGCAAAGAACTGTACCAAAGTCCGGTCGGCGTAGCCCTGGGCCCGTTCCATGTAATAATCCGCCAGGGCATCGGCCTCCGCCTGGGAATCATCCAGCGCCGCATACACAACCCCCGCAGAGGTTTTGGTGGTACCGCCTATAAGTTCCTGCTTTTCAATAACGATAACCGTCGCGTCGGCTCTGTCGGTTTTAGCCTGGACCGCAGCCTTAAATCCCGCGCTGGTAACAGAGGTGCCGCTGATACTGTCTACCCCGGTTGTCTGGGCTTCAAGAATTTTTTCCCCAAAAAGAGGTACTACCGCCGCCCCCAAACCGGCGCTGTCGTTAAGACCGTCCCAGGTTATGTTGGTAATTTGGGGTTCACTGACAGTCACCCAGACAATATAGGTCCCGGCGAATCCCCGGGCAACTTGAACATAGGTACCCGGCGTCATTTTTTCCCATGTTTCCGGCTCTGTTTCCGAAGAACAGGCCGCGAACCCAAAGATAAT